>NZ_JAXKVV010000011.1:0-103766 GCF_034296135.1 Aureibaculum koreense | reverse complement strand
CTTGCTTTGAGCATTCATAAGAGCCTTTAGTTCTGATTCACTCTCTTTAATGTGTAAGTCTATTTGTTTTGCCATAAGGCAATTTACAAATAATTGAGTAAATTAACAAGAGAAATGGTATTAATATCAAATCCTTGAAATTGCGGATAATATTTCTCCTCTTCCCCCAAATGCCATTTACCAGCAAATAGCGTCTGGTAGCCAGCATCTTTAAAGGCTTCAGCCATAGTATGTTCTTCTAAATCAAGCTGAAGTTTAAAAGGTTGAGAGACCAATTTCTGGTCTTTTTGCGGACCGTTACCAGGAATCCAATCGGTAAGATTTAATCTGACGGGGTTTTTTCCGCTCATAATAGCCGCTCTTGTCGGCGAACAGACAGGGCTAGAAGCGTATGCGTTTGTAAAAACCATGCCTTCGGATGCCATTTTATCGATATTTGGAGTTTCATGGTAAGTACTGCCTGTGTAGCCTAAATCCATTGCCCCCAAATCATCAACTAAAATAAATAGAATATTGGGCTTTGAGTTTTTTTCTGTTTTGTCAGTTACATCTTTTTTATTAGATTGACAGCTAATGAGGGTTAATGTTATCACTAATATTGAGCTAAAGATGTGTTTCATGATCTAATTTACAAATGTGTATTGGCTCCAAAATGGGAATTATCTTCTTCTAAAACCTTATTAAAATGTTTTTCGGACAACTCTTCTTCGCCCTTACCTTTATAACCTAGTGCCATTAAATAGTAGCAATACATTTTATTTCGGTCGTCTAAATTTTCTTCCCAAACCGTTAAATCCGGTAGCGAAACGGCAAAATAATCTATTTCTACTGAATCATTTAAATGGGCTTTTCCGAAGCTAATTAATTTTTCAAACCTAGTATTTGCTGCTTCGTTTTGGCCTAGTTTTAACAATGCCAAGCCTTGATAGAAAATAGTATCGGGTTGCTGGTCGTTGTAAAACCAGGGGATGCTCGGTTCGCTCAATCCTTGTGAAGCGGCTTGCCATGCTTCTTTAGCCTTTTGTGTATTTTCTAGCCCCTCATAAGCAATCCCTATCCAATAATCCATTTCATTTTCTTGGGCTCCTTGTAATTTACCTTCTCCTAAATTATGCGGAAATACTTTGGCTTTTTTTAGCAATTCTAATGCTTCAGCATAATTGTGATTCGAAAGCTCTTTTTTCGCCATACCAATAAGTGCTTTTTCATAAGCTCCAGTAACTTTCCCTTCGCCGCCTTCCCACGGATGAAATTGTCTTGCCATGATTTGAACGTATGCCTTGTTATAGTTTTTAGTGAGTATTAATAAGCCTACCCATTCTACGTATAAATCGTCGCGTTGCTCGACTAAATCAAGGTGTTTTTCTAAAAGGCCTAGGCGAGATTGAACCGATTTGTTTTGCTTTTTATACAATTGGTCTAGTTCCATTAAAATTCTAGCATCGGTTGTATTTAATTCAAAGGCGGTTTCTAGAGCTTTTACCGCTTCCGCTTTTTTATCAAATTTATTATAATACGCCAATGCTAAATTTCTATGTACGGTTGCGAACGAATTGTCGAGTGTTCTAGATGTTTCCCAACATTGTAACGCCTCTTTATACTGACGGGCATTGTACCAAAAATTACCTAAATAATAGGAAGCTTTTGCTCCTGACGGATTGGTTTTTATAGCAAATTTTAAGGCAGGTACCGCTTCTATCCTATGTGGAAAACAATAATCTGGCAGGCATGCTTCAGCTTTTGATAAGGCTTCTAAAGCAACTTCATGTTTATTTAATTTAGAAAGAAACCATGCTTTAAAATAATATGCCATTGGATAGACATTATCTTGTTCTCCAATACCAATTTCAATTACATTAACAGCATCTGCATATTGTCCTGAAGCAGCATAATCTAAAGCAATTTCTATGTAATTATGAATATTGCCACGTAATAAATGTTTTAATTGTTGAAGTGCATCTGTTTCGTCTAAGAGGTATTTTTCAAAATACATTCCAAAGTTAAACTTATCCAATGCTAATGAATCGGCTATTAATTCTAACGCTCTAGCAGTTTTACCTAAACTCCGAAGTATGGATACTTTTAAAACCCTTGCCTTGTGGTTATGCCAATTGCGAATTAAAGCACGTTCAACGGTTTCCAAAGCATTGCCCCAATCTTTTTTTGAGGCTTCAATTTGAGCAATTTGAAAATAGCCACTATCCATAAAAGCGGCATTCCAAACAGATTTATAGAAATAGTTGTAAGCTTCATCATCTTTATCTTGAAAACGTAAAGAAAGCCCCAAGTTAAATAGGGGTTCGCCATCATAAGGATTCGGATTGCGTTGTAATTGGGTTTGATACGCAATGCGGAAATACTTTTCAGCTTTAGAAAATTTTCCTTTACGAAACCACCACATACCCAAAGCATTGTTACACCTGATATCATTGGGGTCTCTTTTAAGGGCTTCCTCATAATAATCAACAGGACTATAGGTCGCATGGCGGTATTGCTCTATATGCAATCCGTTTAAATACAGGGTTTCTATATGCTCTATATCTTTTGGAGCCAACGCTGCTTTTGCGGGTTCTGGAACGGTTTCTGGTTTTTTTTCGGGGAAACTCCAATCTAACAGTACATTACCATTTGCCGAAATTACTGAAAGTACATATTCGTGTTTAGCAATATGGGCATCCACAGATACGTCTTTTAAATAGGAAGTAGTTGGATTAAAATCAACGGTATCTTCATGAAATACAGTATCATTTGCTTTTAATAATATAGTGGTTTTTGGAAAAACACCCGTCGCATAAACCTTTATTTTAGCTTTATCACCTTCAATTTCCAAATTCATCAAAATATCTTTGGAAGCGTTTTTTACAACTCCTACATTTTGATACGGCATAAAGTATTGACTAAATGCTTTTTCCTCATAAGGCATGAGCCAAGAAAAATCAGGCTGATTATCGGTATACACCCCACACATCAACTCTATGTAAGGACCATTTTTATCGGTCAGGTTTCTGTCCCATGCTTGTCCGAAATCGCCATGTCCCCAGGTCCATTGTTTTTTTCCTGGCGATACATGATGGTTTGCAATATGCAACAAGCCTGCATTCGTATCATTTTCATATCCGCCTACAAAATTATAGTCGGAATTGATGGCCATATACGATGTAGGTACCGGAATATTCTTGTACAACGAAATATCTGTTCCTGGGGAGTAATCGACTTTGTAATATTCGCCTTTTGCAATAGGAAATTCGGATACATCACGTTTTCCGTGGTCGAATACGGCATTTACATCGGGTGGAAAAACAGACTGATAATCGTCGTTTACCGCTACAGCAGGGTTTGCCCACCATAAAAACGTTTGTGGTTGCGAAGTTCGGTTAAATAATTTGGCTTTTATTTCTAAATAAGCTTTGTCTGGATGTAAGGTAAAACCCGTCATGCCCTTGGTACGGAACATACGCTCAATTTCACTACACCAAACGGTTACGCTACCGTCTTCATTTTCTTCAATACTATAATCAACAGGGTCATACGTACTTGGGCGATGGTGTTGCGGCCAGTTAAATTCTATACCTCCAGAAATCCACGGACCTGTTAAACCGACCAAAGCAGGTTTTATCACTTCATTATAATATACAAAATGACGCTGTTTTACTTTATCGTAAGCCATTTGAATACGACCACCCAATTGGGGTAGAATCATAATTTTTAGATAGTCATTTTCTAGATAACAAGCTTGCCATTCCTTATCGACTTTTTCATCTGAAATTTTTTCGATAACCGGATGTGGATAAACCGAACCACTACTGCCTTGATAGACCCTTTTTTCCAAAAAAATCGGGTTCTTCTCAGGTGTGCCCACTTCATAGGATGGGATGGTTACTTTTTCTGTCCAAACTTTTGTATTCATGTATATTTATCTGATAAGATTCTAATTTCTTAAACCGTATAATTTTATAGCAATTATTTACCCGTTATAATTCATTCTTTAACAAGCACTATTTTCGAAATCATTAAATTGCCACCTTTACTCGTATTGGCTTTGAATTTCAATTGTCCGTCGTTGCTATCTTCTCGCATAACGTGAAACTTAACCCATTTTCCTTCATTTCCAGAATGTTTTTCTAAGGTTACTTTTCTACCTTCAAATTCAAGAATGCCCTCACGTCCTTTATTGTTCCAATCGTTAAACTGCACGTAAAAGGTGCCTAAAATACCATTCGGACAGGTAATTTCAACATTCATATTTTGTCCATGCCACGCACTTACATTAGCATCTTTCCAAGTTCCGTTTGCCGTTACCTTATAAGAAGTTCCTTTAGCTACTACCACTTCATCCAAATTTTTGGTCCAAGGTGTATTTGTTTCTAAAGATTTTAAATTTTTAGCGGCATTTACGTTAAGAATTGCGTTTTCAAATCCTTCTTCATTACTCACTTGTACAGCTTTAGGAATGGAACTGAATATGTTTTTTAAATAAGTTTCCTCTACAGACTGTTCTGGGTTAAACTCCTCGGAATTCATATAGTTTAACAAACTATGTTTTAGCTGATTTGCCCCTGGAGTGTCATTATTTTCAATATCGAAGCCAGAAACCAATAATTTTCCTTCACCAACCTTCAACTCAAAAATGACCCCTTTTTTATTACTTAAATGAAAATCGTCAACGACCTGAGCAATGGGCTTATATTCCTTAGGCATGTCGTTTAAAATAAAAGCTTTGGTGCTTTTGCCAAAAGGCTCCCATTGCCAATCGCTATGAAATTCTGTCGGGAAGCTTTCAAAAGCTTTGTGCTTATCTTTTAAAAGTAATCCTAAACTGGTTTTTCCTTGCCCTGGAAAAAAGGTGAGCGACCAATACAAGGGATAAAAATTTACTGATGAACTCGTTGCTTCCGTACCCAAATTATTAGCTACCAACAGTACTTTTCCGCCTTTGTTCAATGTTTGTAATGTGTTTTCATCAAGTTTATTCGCAATAAGAACATCGGTTTTTGGTATTGCTATTTTAGACGGATATACCCAAACATGCCATTCATTTTTAAATTCGGTATTTTTAAGTTGTAACGAAATTTTTAATCGCTGAGCTTTTTGAATTTCATTTAACGGAAATTTAAAAGTGGAAATATCGGTTAAACTTCCAATGGAAATATTTTCTATAGGCCATTCTTTTGAAAATAATACATCGCCCGAATCAGTTGTTATCTCACCTGTTATTGTGCCTTTTTCTATAGCTTCATTTCCGTAATGCGATAATTGTGCTTTGGCTTCCAGGACCTCATCGTTTTTCCAAACAAATTTCTTTACACGCAGCAACGGAACGGTTTCATTGAAATGTTCCCTAAACTTTTCTGGCGTGGTAATGCCTTTGCTTTCCCAATGAGCATCTAGCCAACCGATAAGTGCTTCGCCCTGACCTTGATAATCTTGTATACTTAATAATTGTACACCTGCACAACTTTTAGTCCTTAAAAAAGATTCCGTTTCGTACTTATACATTAGTTGGTTTAATGCTCCAGAAGCCTTTTGAAAATCTACATCTTGATCCCCAACGCCATTCTCGTCCGCCAAAGCTTTCATTTCCTCTAAATTTCTAGCTTTTAAAACACCTGTATATTTTTCAATTTCTTTCCATGCCGGATATACTGGCCATTGACCAATTTCGTGTGCTATAATTGGAATATTACTTTTACTGTAAGTTTCTTCAAAATCCCAATCAGTACCAGGGCCTCTCAATCCTCTTGCCCCTCCAATTCCAGGAATATAGTGCGTTGCAGAATAATCATCTACCTCGGTGATTTTTCTTGCTGTAGAAATAGCATATAACCTTCTTGGGTCTTTCTTTTTTAAATCGTCTACCCAATGTTTGGTTACATCAAAATCGGAGTTTCCAAGTTCATTACCGATACAAAACATGGTAAATGATGGATGGTTTCCGTAATAATCGACCACTCTGTTCATTTCTTCAATTACAAATTCATCCCTTTTTGGGTCTTTCCCTAAACCTTTTGGATGCCCTTTGGTATCCATTTCTGGTCTGCCTTTTATAACCATGTCTTCACTCATCCACCAATCGATCCAAATAGAGGCTTCAGCTTGAATATAAATTCCTATTCGGTTTGCTGCCTTAAATGCAGCTTCTGGCGGACACCAAGAATGAAAACGAACATGGTTTAGCCCGTAATCTTTATAAGTTCTAAATATTTTTTCCCAATCTTCAATTGTAGCGGAAGCATAGCCCGTTAAAGGGAAATGAACACAATCGAGGTTTCCGCGTAAAAAAACAGGGGTGTTGTTAATTAAAATGTTGGTACCGTTTTGGCTAATTTTTAAAAAGCCGAATTCGGTTTCTTTCGTATTGCTATATTTTTCTGTTTTTACCGTAGTGCTTAAATTGTAAACTGTGGGTTTAAATTCACTCCACTTTTTTAATTTTCCTGAAAGCTTTAAGGTTGTTTCTTTTTTGTTTATTCCTTTCGTCACATCAAAAGTTACTTTCTCTTCTATGGCTTTACCTCCATTCAATTCGGAGATTTCAAAAATTATTTCTGCCGTTTCATTTTCATTGGCTTCTATTTCCAGTTCTATTTTTAATTCATCTTTTTCAATATCTGAAAATGTACGAACGTTGGTTATATGGGTAGGATCTTTTGCTTGTAGTTCTATTTTGCCCACAATACCATTCCAAATACTTTGGGTGTATTCGCCATAGGCATGCCCTTTATCGCCAATATTATGAATCATATCGTTATTGACACGAACTTCTAATGTGTGTTTTCCTGGAGATAATTGCCCTAATTTATGAATATGGGGTGTGCCTAAAGCATCTTGGACGCTTATTTCCTTTCCGTCTATAAATACTTTTGATTCCCATAGAACTCGGTCTAAAAAAAGTTCTACTTTTTTGTTTTTCCAATTTTCAGGAATAACGATGTCTTTTTTATAACTTGCTATTCCTATAAATTTATGTGTTGGTGTAAGCACCCCAAAATCTGAACCAACGGTTTTTAATCCAAAACCATTTTCTTGTAAAGACCCTGGCAATTGAATTTCACCTTCCTTTTTATCCCAAGAAAGTGTATTGAGCTTTTCTTCAAGGTTTTCACCTAATGTAACTGTCCATTTCCCCGAAAGGTCTAAAACATCTTGATGGTCGCTTTTACAAGACATTATCAGTATTAATAACAGTATTGAAAGTGTGTAACCTATACTCTCTCTTAAACGGTTTCTTTTTAAATTTTTAGTCATGACTTTAATTTTTTTCAATATTTGCTTTCCACAGCTTGTAAATTTCTTTTAATTCTTCTACTTTTTTTAATTCAGAAGTAGCTAGGTTATCTTTTTCACCCGGGTCTTTTTCTAGATTATAGAGATAAGTCCCTTTATCCAAATGAATGGACCGGAAATGATTGTCTTTTTTTACTATATGAAGTTTCCAGTTTCCTTGACGTACCGCCCACTCGTTACCGGTATCCCATACAAGTTCTTTATGGATCTCATCATTTGGATTATCTTCTATCCATTTCAGTAAGTTTTTTCCATCAACTGCAATGGTATCCATACCTGTTGAATTGCTTGCCGCCAAAACGGTGGGTAGAATATCTAAATGTGACATAGGTTGATTTAAAACTTGTCCTTCTTTTATTTTCTTTGGCCAACTCATAGTAAAGGGTGTACGGATGCCTCCTTCGGATAAAATATATTTATGTCCGTTAAGAATGCCATTATCAGCATACGTATTTTGCGAACCTCCATTATCTGAAACAAAAATTACAAGTGTATTTTCCCATTTTTCTGATGTCTTTAAGGCATCAATAACGTAGCCGATATTATCATCTAAACAGGCTAAATTTGCCAAATATCTTTTTCTTCCATCGGGGTCTATTTCTCCTTTCCAACAGGTTCTTGCGTGGTAGTCCATAAAAGATTCTTTTTCTGGATCCCAGTCAGGAAACTTTTCAATGCCGAATTTTTTAAGGTACTTTTCAGGGGCTTGGTAAATGGGATGGTGAACAGCGTTAAAGGAAAGCTCCATAAAAAACGGACGCTCATCTTTTTTATGAATTTGCTTTATGGCTTCTTCGGCAAAAATTTCAGTTAAATAACCATCAAAATCTTTTTGCTCTTTATTCACCCATAAAGGTCCGTATTGAGACATTCTATCATCTGTTGGGTCTTTTGCAATATGGTCGCTCCGTTTCAGTTTAAAGTAATCGTGCCTGTGTGCACAAAAACCCATAAATTCATCATATCCATGATTTAAAGGAAATTCTCTTAATGATGTGGGATCAGGAATATTAACGTTATTATCCAAAATTTCAACATAATGCGTTTTACCTATTTTAACCGTACGGTAGCCTTCATTTTTCAATAACTCGGGTATGGTTTTAACGCTATCGGAAAACATTTTTCCGCCGTAGTAGTAAGTCCCCCAACGTTCTTGGTAATTCCCCGTAATAATGCCCGCTCTAGATGCATTACAAACTGGTGCAGTAGCATAGGCATTTGTAAAACGGACTCCGGCGTTGGCTATCTTGTCCATATTCGGGGTAATGGCATCATCGACTCCACCGTAGGCACTATAATCTGCATACCCCTGGTCGTCTGTTATAATTAGTAGAATATTAGGCTTTTCTGTTGTGGCTTCTTTACTTTTGCATTGTATAAAAACACCTAAACAACATATCAATAAGATTGTTTTTAGCACTTCTATTTTATTCATATTTTATAACTTTTATTTAAAGGTTTTATAAATTCATTTCTTTTTCTATCTGCTCTAAAGTTTTTCCTTTGGTTTCAACAATTCTATATTTGATAAATAGGAATCCAGCAAAACAAATGAATGCAAAGAGCCAAAAACTTCCAGAAGCTTCGAATTTTTTATTGATAATCGGGAAAAAATAAGCTAATAACGTATTTCCAATCCATAGTGCAAATGTGGCAATTGCCATAGCCATTCCTCTGATTTTATTAGGAAATATTTCAGACAATATTACCCAAGTTACTGGTGCTAGTGTCATGGCATACACAGCGATTGCTGATACCACCAATAACAGCAACGGAGTACCTTCAACATTTGAATAATACAAGAACCCTAATACCGTGTAAATTAAGGCCAATCCTAAGGAACCTATCAACATCAATGTTTTTCTTCCAATAGAATCTACAAACAACATGGATAATAAGGTGAATACTAGATTTACACCTCCGGTGATAACGACTGTAAAAAGTAAATCTGAGGTGCTAATTCCTGCCGAAGAAAATATTTCATCTGCATACAAGAAAATGACATTTATACCGCACCATTGTTGAAATACCGCTAAAACAACACCTATTACAACAATAGGAAATGCTTTTGAGTGCAACACATCTTTAAATTGTGCTTTTTCAACACTTAATAATAAGGATGTTTTTATTTCGTCTATGGTATTTTTAGCATATTCTAAGCCTCCTATTTTGCTTAAAATAGCCGTAGCTTTTTGCGATTTTTTCTTTTTTACAAGCCATCTTGGGCTATCTGGTATCAACCAAATTAAAATGAAAAACAATAATGCTGGAATGGCTTCTGCCCAAAACATATATCGCCAACCTGTTTGCCCGTTCCAAGAATTTAAAATTTCGGTTGCATTGGTATTTTCAGGGATGGCATCTGCAATACCCCAATTTACTATTTGTGCCAATAAAATTCCAATAACTATGGTCAGTTGGTTTATGGTTACCAACCTGCCACGCAAATAAGCTGGAGAGACTTCTGCAATGTATACGGGAGATAGCGTTGAAGCCAAACCAATACCCACACCGCCAATAATACGATAGATAACAAAACTGGTAAATGTGTTTGCTAACCCTGTTCCAATAGCTGATACTGAGAATAACGTTGCCGCTAAAATCAGTAATTTTTTGCGTCCATATTTGTCTGAAAGTACACCTGAAATAATAGCTCCTATAATACAACCCACCAAGGCACAACTTACAGCCCAACCTTGTAAGGAAGGACTATCTGCTATTTGAAAGAACTGTTCGTAAAACGGTTTTGCTCCACCGATAACAACCCAATCATAACCAAACAAAAGACCTCCTAAAGCGGATACCATTGAAATTCCGCCAATATATTTTATGTTAAAGTTTTTATTGCTCACATCTTATCGTATATATTAATATTTTATTTTATTATCCAATAATCTTATTTTTTTAGCTTCATTTTAGTTTTTACGACCTGATATAGAATAGAAATTTAAAAAAAACACTCCACTCTCTTCTTATATAATTTTAGCACATCTATTTTTTGGAAGTAATTAAAATATTTGCGAATTTACTATTTTCTTTTTTTATTAAAATTAGAATAGCACCTTCTATTCGAAATTATTTATAGCCTAGAGTATCCTATGATTTTATAATAACAGGAAAAAACTTAGCATGTTTTAACTCCGTATTTCTTGTGTTACAAATTCAAAAATTGAAATTTCCTTTTTTGTTCCATACTAACGTAATCAACATACAATGAACTAATTGAATAGCTTTGTTTCTAATTTTCGATAAATTATCATACCATAAGTCGTTTAGAAAAAATATTATATTTCTAAGTTTATGTGTATAAAAAAGAGCGTAGTAGCAACGATAATTCTATTATTATTGAGTTCAATTTTAAAAATCGTCGATTGTAATTTTATTTTTTATTCTTAATAATTTCAATCTCACATAGCATACTTTGAACCATTTCTGGGTGTTTGGCAGCTAAATTGTTTTGCTGCCCCCTGTCTTCTTTTAAATTGTATAATTGATTGTTCAGATCATTTCCTGTTTCATGATTTACCCAATTTAATTTTGGGCCTTTGTGAGGAGGAATTAGCACATAATCACCTTTTCGGTAAGAGGTAATTCCATTCTGGCCCAAAACAAGACTTTCTCTACCAATTGCCGAATTACCTACTAGTGCCTCTAAAATATTTTCGCTATCAGGAGTTGTATTTTTTTGACCTAGCATAGCGGCAAATGATGCTGTAAAATCAATTTGACAAACCAATGCATCCGAAACTCCAGGTTTTATTTTTGCAGGCCATTTTACCATAAATGGCACATGGGTGCCTGCGTCAAACAAACTGTATTTTCCACCTCTTAGTCCACCTCTTGGTTTATGTTTACCTATTTTTTCAATGGCATCATCTTTATATCCATCGTCCAACACTGGGCCATTATCACTAGAAAATATAACAATTGTATTTTGTGAAAGTCCCAACTTATCTAATTCGTCTAAAAATTGCCCAACAGCCCAATCAGCTTCTAAAATAACGTCACCTCTTGGTCCTAAACCGGACTTGCCTGCAAAACGAGGATGTGGAACCCTAGGTACGTGAGGTTGGTGCAAACTATAAAATAAAAAGAAGGGCTTATCTTTGTGATTATTTATAAATTTAACTGACTCTTTTAAGAAATCATCCCCCATATTTTCATCGGTAAACAAAGCTGATTTACCACCACGCATGTACCCTATTCTTGAAATACCGTTATGAATACTCATATCATGACCATGACTAGGGTGTATTTTTAGTAGTTCTGGATTTTCCTTTCCTGTGGGTTCTCCTTCAAAGTTTTTAAGATAACTAACCTCAATGGGGTCATTGGCTTTTAAACCAACTATATGGTGATTTTTGACATAAACTGATGGTACTCTATCATTAGTTGATGCCATAATGTATGAATAATCAAAACCAATTTCTAGAGGGCCAGGTTTAACTTCTTTATTCCAATCCATATTTTCATCTCCCAAACCAAGATGCCACTTACCAACCACCGCTGTAAAATAGCCAGCATCTTGTAACATTGATGGAAGTGTTTGTTTTCCCAATTCAAACAAGAGCGGTGCGTTACCGGGTAAGACTTGTGCATTTTTTCTCCTAAATGGGTAAATTCCTGACAATAAAGAAAAACGGCTTGGCGTGCAAGTTGGTGCTGTTGCATAACCATTTGTAAATTTTATACCTTCTTTGGCAATGCGATCTATGTTCGGAGTAATTAATTCAGTAGAACCATAACTACTGACGTCACCATAGCCAAGATCATCAGCATAAATAATTACAATGTTTGGCTTAGAATCAATTTTTATTTCGGTTGTTTTCTTTTCAGTTTTAGCTGCACAACTTACTAAAATAAATATAAGACATAAGTTTATTATTTGTTTGATGTATTGCATGTTTAGCTTATTAAATCTGGGTTTATCTAATTTTAATAATCAGGGATAGGGTATTAAATTTAATTTTTCCATAAATAGGAGCGTTATTAATCTAGATTACTATATATAATAACACTTAAAATTAAAGGGGCAAAAATATAACATTTATGCCCCTTAAGTAAATAACTCAAATATATCGTTTAGCGAAACGGAATATTAGTAGCCTGGATTTTCTTTTATTCTAGAATCAGCAACAAGTCCAAGACCAAAAGCATAATAGTAATTTCTTTCGGTATGAGACCTTACCCTCCCTTTATCACCATCTGCAATAGCAATGGTATAAGTACCATTGTCATAATCATATCTAAAATGCATACGATGTCTAACAACTCCATCCAATTCTTGAACGGCAATTCTCCAACGTCTTAAATCCCAAAAGACATGTGATTCGAAAGCCAATTCGACCCTTCTTTCTTGACGAATTTTGTCTTCGGTAATTTCTGCTAATGATAAAGCTGGCATACTTGCACGGTCTCTTAACTCATTAAATGTCATTTCCATATCTCCATTTGGATCCCCTAAATAATAAGCGGCTTCTACGTAGTTTAAATAAATTTCACCTAATCGGAATACAATGAAATCACTACCCGAGGTTTGATCTGCTAAATTTGGTATAGATTGATCTAAACGCTTTCTAATTTGTAAAGCTGTAGGGTTATTTCCCGCTCCTACATTTCTTGCTGGACCGGCTGCAGGCCATCCATTTGAACCAGGAATAATAAACGCATTACTTGAAGAACTTTTTTTAATACCATCAGCTGGATCTGTGTAATTAGTACTTCTGTGGTAAAAATTTTGACGACCACGCCAAGTTGTACCAGGGTAGAAAATAGAGGCACGCATACGAGGATCTCTTTGCTCGAAATACCAGTCAGGGTCTATGGGTGTAGCATCGTCATACATACTTCTATCTACCTTTCCTGAAGTACCATCCATAAAATCAAATTGTTCTAAAGTTTCTAAATATACCGGAAAGTTTGACCCCCAACCAAAACCATATCCATCGGGGTGACTTAAATAATCCCATGAGTGTCCTTTTCCTGCTTCAACATCCCATTCTTCAACAAAAATTGTTTCTGGATTATTATTCTCATCAATAAACAACTTTTCAAAATTTAGTGCAGGATCTCCGTCTTTACGATAGAGTGAGTAAGGTCCCTCTTTCAATATTTCATTTGAAGCGGCTAGCGATTGTTGATAGTAATTATTAGCCTCACCAGATGGAAACCCTAATAACCCATCCAATTGCTGGGTTCCAAATTGTGCAACAGAAGCTGCGTAGAGCATAGCTCTACTTTTTAAAGCTAAAGCTACCCAACGATTTACACGTCCTTTTTGAGAAGTTGAAGGTAAAACAGCAATAATAGCATCCATTTCTGAGCCAATGAAGTCGTATATTTCTTTTTCGGAATTACGAGGAATATAAAGCTCATCTTCGCTAGCCGTTGGAGGAAGTGCTTTTGTAGCTAAAGGGACCCCGCCGTAGCGTTTTACCATTTCAAAATAAGTAAATGCCCTAACAAACCGTGCTTCTGCAACTTTAACTGCAGCAAAATCAGGGTCTAAAACTGATGATTCTGGAACCTTTTCTATAAATACGTTCATTTCTCTTATGGCTTGGTATGGCCAATAAAATAAAGCTCTGGCACCGGTTTCATCATAAATGGGGCCCACTACTGTTCCAAAAGGTGCTTGCCATGGAGCAAAATTTCTCGCTTCACCACCATAAGCATTAATCATGTTTTGATCATAATTAGACTGTCCGCCCGAAGTTTCAAACATAGCCCTAGAATAGATGTCGGTAAGAAAAGCGTTAACTAAATTTTCATCATCAAAAACGACATTTTCTGAAATAATATTAGATGGGGTTAAACCGAAGGGATCTTCACAAGACGCGAAAAACACACCTAGAAATAAAGTAATAGTAATGTAATTTATATATTTTTTCATAATATTAATTTTTAAAATGTTAACCTTAAACCTAAAGAATAGCTTCGAACTATTGGTAAATCTCTGGAAGGATTACCCTCTGCAGATTCTGGATCAAAAGAATTTTTATAAATTCCTAAATTAGTGAGTGTAAATAAATTTTCAGCACCGGTATAAATTTGAAGGTCTTTTATACCCGCTTTATTAATAAGCTCGGTTGGTAAATTATAACTTAAATTAAAAGATTTTAACCTTACAAAAGTTACATCTTTTCTCCAAAAGTCAGAATTTAAATTGTTATTAGCACTTGTGGTGCTTGTTACAGCCGGCAACTGAGCATTCGGATTAATATTCACGTCTGGATTATTAGGGTCTGGTTGCCATCTTAAATCATAATGATATGAAAAGGGAATAGACGAATTGGAAAATGCTTTTCTGGCTGCTCCTGATACATTTACGCTAAACCTAGAAGCCCCTTGAAACAACATATCTAGACTAAAATTTTTATAATTAGCACCTATATTTAAACCAAAAATCATTTCTGGCAACCCACTGTTAAATGCAATTACATCTTGATCTCTAAAGTTAATTTCTTGATCACCATTCAAATCTTTATACCTAATATCTCCAGGACGAAGTGTAGAATTACCTTGAGCATCTTGGTCTATAGGGTGATTGTCTATTTCTTGTTGTGACATAAAAATACCATCAGAAAAGTATCCGAAATTGCGATTTGCCCATTGCCCCCGTCTATCACTAATTCTTATTTGATCTTCGTCAGTAAATTCTATCTGATCAAAAACTTTATCAAATTTTCGCCTTGTAAACGTAAAATTAGGAGAGATATTAAGTTTTAAATCACCAATTTTTTGAAGGTAATTTAATTTTATATCAATACCTCTATTATTTTCTGTGTTTAGATTAACTAAAGGTAAATTTCCTCCAAAAGTGGAAGGTATCTCAGCAATATTTGGTCTTAAAAGGTTTGTTCGTTGTCTAAAGTAAACATCTGCTTCAAACTGTAACCTGTTCTGGAAAAAATTAGCTTCTATACCTGCATTATAACTTATGGCTTCTTCCCAGGATAAATCTGAATTAACCAATCCTAAAGTTCTAATTGCTTGATTTGTAGAACCATCAAACAAATAATTTCCTGATAAAGCGTATCCTGTCAAATAATCATAACCGCTTATATTAGGAGCACGTGCATCTCCAGTTTCAGAATATGACAACCTAAGTTTTAAATAATTTAGAGTATTGTTACTTTTTAAAAAATTCTCTTTACTTATCACCCACCCAGCTGAAAAACTCGGAAAATAACCCCATCTTGCGGTTGGTGAAAATAGTACGTCACCATCAGCCCTAAATGTAGCTTGAAACAAATAACGATCTTTATATCTATAATCAAAACGACCTACATAACTCTTTGACCCAATATCAGAACCGGATGAACCACCTGTGCTTTGAAAATCTGTATTTCCTACAAATATTTCAGGTATAGCGGTTGTCAATAAATCGTCTCTACTGGCAAATAGGAAAGAAAATTTTCTTGCTCTTGACTCACCTAAAACAAGCCCCTTAACATAGTGATTTCCAAACTCTTTTTCATACTCAAGTGACACAAGTGGGAAAATTTGATTCCTTCTAAATTCGCTTTCGGCTATAGAAGAAAGTCCTCCAGCAATTGCCTGTGTAATATAACTGTCATCAACAGTATTGTACTCTACAATTGGATAGGTTTTTCTTAAACTTTTAATGTTCCTATTTAATGAAACAATATTAAACTGCGTTTTAAATGTTAAACCTTCTACCCCTGGAATTTTATAATCTAGACCTAATTTACCTGTAAAAGTATTATCATATCTGTTTGTAAAACCAAACAATTCTTGACTAGACCTCGCTATTGGATTTCTTTCTGAAAATCCAGAATATGCTTCCCCTTGAGATGGATCTGGCAATTTTGTTGGATATATTGGTTGGGAAGTTGCTAAGTCATTAAAGATATTATTTACATCTGCAGCATTTGTTCTAAAGTCATGTCTAAAAGACAAGTCTAAATTAAAGCTTAGTTGTTTGCTTATATCAACGTCTAAATTAGAGCGAACATTGTACCGAGAATAATCATGGTCTCTTTTGGCAAAGTAACTTTCTTGTTTAGTAAGACCTACAGAAGTAAAATATCTGACATTTTCACTACCACCGGAAACCGTAATATTATGTTTAATTAAGGGTGCATTATTAGTAATTAAGTCACCAACCCAATCACCACCTTCAAAACCAGGTGCACCAGATTGATAATTAGCTAATTCTTCTGAAGTAAACTGTAACCCGCCGCTACTTTCAAGACTGGATAAGGTTGGGAGGGGGTTGCCAGCATTTCTTGCTGATGCAGCTGCATCATTAAAATCTGATTCTCTGACCAACTCAACATATTTACCAGCGTTTACATGTTCAAAAAACGATGTTGCACTTTGCAATGAAATAGAGTTGCTATAGGTAATTCTTGGCACACCAGATTTACCTCTTTTGGTAGTTACCAAAACCACTCCATTTGCAGCACGAGATCCATACACGGCTGCGGCCGCATCTTTTAAAATCGAAATGTTTTCTATTTCGCTTGGGTCAATTATTGCAAATCCTCCTTCTAGCTCTACACCATCAACCAATATATAAGGTGTACCAAAACCTCTTATACTAATATTAACACCCTCAGCACCTGGAAGTCCAGAGCTTTGTTTTGTAACAATACCAGGTATTCTACCAGTTAGAAGAGATGTAGAATTTGCAACTGGCACCGAATTCAGCTCTTCACTACTTACTGTTCCAACGGATCCGGTAAGATTTATCTTTTTTTCCGTACCATAGCCAACTACTACAACCTCATCAAGTTGTGCATTATCAGCTTCTAAAGAAATATTATAATTTGCTGAGGGGCCTACGGTTACACTTTGTTTTATAAAGCCCACATATGAAAACTCTAATACGTCTCCATTGTTTGCTTCTAGCGTAAATGCTCCATCAAAATCTGTGGTTGTTCCTTTGGATGTACCTTTTATTATAACGGTTACTCCAGGCAGTGGCGTCCCCGTATCATCTTTTACTATACCAGAAACGGTTTGTTGTATTGTACTGCTTAAATTTTCTTTTGAGTTTATTTCGTAATCGTAAGCATATATTTCAGATACTGAAAAGCACGAAAATGCAATAATGCATAAAGGTGTTAATCTTAATACAGAAATGAAGTTTGAGTATTCATATCTATACTTTAAAAGTATACATTTTAATTTGTTTTTCATAATTAATTGAGTTAATAATTGTTATTTAATTATTCGGTTTAAGGGATACAATGAAAATCGAATAAGCTTTTTCATTTTTTAGTAGTTGTTTTGTTTAATGCATAAATTCTTTAATTATTTTAATTAATACTATTGTTGAACGATTATTTAACAGGTAATTCTTTGTGGTTACAAAGTTGATATTTGTTTTAAAAGAAATTGGGGTAATTTAAGTGCAAAATTAGGGGGCAATAAGCTTAATTGATAAAAGTTGATAGAATTCAATTTTTTGAGCCGTTAGGCTAATTGTAAATAACCATCCAAAGAATAAAAACGAATAGAAAGACTAATAGCATAGTGGTTGCTATCTGCAATAGTTTTATCTTTACTTTTTTATTTTTATCCTGTTGTAACATACCATCACAAATTTTAGAATAAAAATAGTTTTTATCAGGGTCTGTTGGTGCAAATAAATGGGGCTAAGCGTGCAGAATTTACTGTCATTTTTCAATTATCTAATTAGGATAAATATGGTTGGCTTTGACCTTTTTTAATTTTAAGTTTTACTAGAATGATTTTTTTTAAATTGAGAAGGTGTTACACCAAACTGACTTATAAAACATTTTCTAAAATATTTAAGGTCGTTAAACCCAACTTGATAAGCAACACCAGATATATTATCTTCATTGTTTTTAATCATTTGTGCTGCTTTTTTCAACCTTATAGAGCGTATAAAAACAGTAATATCTAAGTCCGTAATACTTTTTATTTTTCTATACAGCGTAGAAGAACTTACCGACATTTTAGATGCAATAAAGTCTCTATTTAGTTTTTCATTCGTTAAATTATCTTCTACCAATTTCATTGCTTTTTTTAAGAACTCCTGGTCTATTGAAGTTACATCGCTTTCCGCAGGTTGTAGAATAATATTTTTATTAAAAAAATCTTTTAATTTGCGTCTGTTGCTCAATAAACCTTTAACTTGAGATTTTAAAACGCTAATATTAAATGGTTTAGTTACATACATGTCTACACCTGAGTTATACCCTTTTTCTTGAAAAATAGCAGTTGTCCTTGCCGTTAGCATAATTATAGGAATGTGAAGTGTTTCTTTGGTAGATTTTAATTTTGTACTTAAGGTTAAACCATCCATTTTTGGCATCATTAAATCACATATAATTATTGTGGGAAGATATTCCATTGCCATTTCAAATCCGAGAATACCATTCTCAGCTTCAAGAATTTTAAAATTTTCTTTAAATACGGATTTTATGAAAGTTCTAATCTCAACGTTATCCTCAATAATTAATAAGGTTGGTAGGCTTTCGTTTTCTTTATCTTTGGAATCAATATCAACTTTTGGTTCCGATAAAACTCTTTCAACTTGGTAGTGAATTGGATCTTCAGATTTTTTATAGTTTGGTATAAATTGAGATTTCTCAAAATGAGTATCTCCCAGTGGTATATTTACTATAAAAGTACTTCCTTTTCCTAGTCTACTTTTAACACGAACATTTCCATGGTGTAACTCTACAATGCTTTTTACCAAAGCCAACCCTATGCCTGTACCGATTAAGTTAATAGATTCTGTATTCGCTATTTGGTAAAATCGATCAAAAATTTTATCAATTACCTTTCTCGGCATTCCTTTGCCATCATCTAGTACGGAGATTTCACAATATTTCACAGTAAATTCTGAAGTTTTTTTCTGTTTTGCCTCTTTAATGGCAAGAGATATTTTTATCTTGGAATTTGCATATTTAAATGCATTCGATAATAAATTACATAATACAATCTCCATTTTTTCACGATCGTAAGTTAATGGTATTTCGGTATTTTTTAGGTCTAAATCGAATTGAATGTTTTTACTTTTTGCTAATTCTTTAAAGGAAAGGAAGATTTCTCTGGTAAATTTCGCAAAATTGCCCTTGGCCACTCTTAAGGTCATTTTACCACTTTCTATTTTTCTAAAATCCAGCAATTGACTTACTAAATTAAGTAACCTTTTTGAATGATAATCTGCTGTGGTTAAATAATCTTTCTGTTGAATTTTGCTTAAATTACCTTGTAACAACGTTTCAATAGGTCCAGATATTAATGATAGTGGTGTCCTTATTTCATGAGCAATATTTGTAAAAAAACGCGTTTTCATTTCCGCTAGTTTTTTTTCTTTTTTTCTATTTAATTTTGCCAACTCAAGTTTTGTTTTCAGATCATGTTGTCTTTTAATAAAATACCTATACAAATACAAAAGACCTATAAAAATTAAAGTGTAAAGAACAAATGCTTGCCATGTTTGCCATAAAGGAGGTAAAATTTTTATTTTTAAGCTTGTAACTGATGCTTCACTATTACTTTCTCCATGTATGGTCTTTACTTTAAACTCATAATCGCCAGCTTTTAAATTAGAATAAGTCACGTTTTTCTGTGAGGTTGTAGTTTGCCAATCTTTATCTAACCCTTCCATTTTAAATTGGTAAGCATTTGAAGTTGAGCTAAGGTCAAGAGCTCCATATTCTATGGAAAAGATATTTTCTTTATTGGTAAGAGTTATTTCTTTAGTATATTCAATGGCATTTTTGATGATGTATCTGTCGTTATACTTTTTATTAGGATGAATTTCTTGTCCCGAAACTTTTAATCCTGTAATTATGGCCGGTGATAATGAACTTTTTTTAATGGAATCTGGATAAAAATTATTTAAGCCATAAATACTACCAAAAAATAACTTTCCATTGGTACCTTTTGAGGCAGAATTCTCCATAAAACTATTGGCTTGTAAACCATCATTTACATCATAATTATAAAACGAGTTTTTACTTAAATTGTATTGTGAGATTCCTTTATCGGTACTTATCCATAAGTTTTCATCTTTATCCTCTAAAATAGCATGGATATAATTATTGGGCAAACCGTCTTTTACCTGAAAAGATTTAAAAGTTAATGAGCTGTCTTCATTTTCAATTATCAGGTTTAATCCATTAGGTGTTCCAATCCAAATATTCCCTTTAGAATCTTCAAATAAGCATTTGATAATATCACTACTCAGTGAACTCGCTTTATTTATGGTTTTATTATAGCTTTTAAAGCTATTTGTTGTTGGTTGATAAACTTGTAAGCCCCTGAAAGTACCAACCCATATTTTACCTGAACTATCTTCAAGAAAAGCACTTATTCTTTCGTCATCTAAGAGATCTTCAAAAACTTGATTTGTCGGATTTCCAATTCCTATAGATTTTTTTAATCCATGTTGTTGGGTACCAATCCAGAAGATACTATCAGAAGTTTGATAAAGTGTTGTTATTTTATACATAAAACTTCTATTTCCATTTATGTTTACCTGATTAATCTTGAAATCACTATCGGTTCTGATTAATTCAGATAGAGAATAATGACCTCCTAGCCATATCCTACTATCCAAACCTTGATAAATTACCTTTGCTCCATCTTTTTTAATTCGTGAATCATTTGAAAAAATTTGAGGTAATTCCAATTTATTAAATACATATCATTTTCACTAAAGTAGACATGGTTATTACCTTTTATACCAACCCATAAATAATTGTTTTTGTCTTTTAATATGGACCAAATGGGTTCATTTGGCAAATTATTTTCAAGTTCTCTAAAAGTTGGAAAACCAAATTGGCGACGGTTTTTATCAACCTTACATAATCCGCCTCCATTGGTGCCATACCATAAAATACCTGATCTGTCTTGATAAATAGATAATACATCATCATATAGTTCTGAACTACCTTTAGACTGATTGGAATATAAACTAAAATGTGTTGCTTTTTTTAAACTGGTATTGAAACGATAAACACCGCTACCCCATGAAGCAATCCAGATATTTTGCTCATTATCCTGGTATAGATGATGCACCCTGCTGTTATTATCTACATCATAAACTTCATTTGTCCCATTATCGTTTAATTCATATTTAACCGTTTCTTTTGATGCTGGATTATATGAGTAAAAGCCCAATCCCCAAGATGCATAGTAAATTAGACCCGATTGTGCATCCTCTATTATTGAAGAAACTCTCCCTAAAGAAATATGGTCTAAAAGGATTCCATTTTTATCAAATACATAAGCACCTCTTAGTGTTCCAACCCACATTTTACCATCTCTAGCCTTGGCAATATCCGTAATGCTAAGATCTGTAAGGTTGCGTTGTAAAGTATTAAGCTTTGGATTAAAGATGTACAACCCATTTTTTTGTGTACCTAACCAAATTTTGTTATTAGAACTTTCGCGTATAGTGATTACATTTTTTTCTTTTAATTCGGCTAATTTTGTGTTATGTTGTTCAAATCGATCTAATTCTGGAAGAAATACACTTACTCCATTGGACTTCGTGCCTATCCAAATACGTCCAAAACTGTCTTCAAAAAGAGCTTCTATAGAATTATTAATGAGGCTGTTGGGGTTGCCAATTTGATTTTCATAAATTTTCATAGAACTACCATCATAACGATTTAAGCCACCACGTGTTCCTATCCAAAGAAACCCTTTTTTATCTTGAAGAATAGCGGTAACCTCATTTTGAGAGAGACCTTCATTTGATGTTATATACTGAATGTTAGTGAGCGTGTTTTCTTGCTGTGCATTTAAGCTGTGAAAACTGCACACTACAATTAGTAGGTTGTAAAAAAATATCCGACGATAAGATTTCAAAATTTCAATACTTTTCTTAGCCTTACGTCCTAAAGTCTCCATAATTTCAAAAAATCCTATAAACACCCTAATGAGGTTGATAAATATATTTGATTGTTCTTTTGTGCTATATGCTAAAATCATAATAAGACATACATAAACACATTTATTGATTGATAAAAGTTTTTATTGGCTTACAGTTTATAGTTACTCAAGAGGAAATAAGAACTAAAGAGGTATAACCAATCCAGACAATAATTTCTTTTACAATCTATTTTATCCTTTTATAATTTAGTTGGAAATATAATGAGAAAATTACAAATTGAAAGAATTTAATACGATTCTTATCGCAATGAATTTACAGAAAAACTTTAAATAGCACATAATAAATTTTGAGCTTTAAGTTAAACGATGGTTTTTAGAATTAATAAATAGGCTCCTATTTTTACCAACTATTGTAAACATAATTTATTTCTTTAGAGTAAAACCCAACTATTTTTATTGGGTTTTAGTTCTTTAATTATTTGTTATATTTAATTTTTCAAATTAAAATAATTATATGATTAAAATATCAACAATTCGGAGGAAGGTCAAATTTATATCAATATTAGTTTTTACGCTAATTATAGGTAGTTGTAACTCACAAAAAGCAATAAGTAATGAAGTTGCCAAAGCACCTCAAGAAAACAAACCTCTGAATATTATTCTGATGATTGGTGATGGTATGGGATTGTCTCAAGTTTCGAGTAGTTATTTTACAAAAGAAACAGAACCTAATTTTAGTCGTTTCCCGACTATTGGGCTAATAAAAACATCTTCGGGCAGCCATCTAATTACCGATTCCGCTTCTGGAGCAACTGCATTTTCTGCTGGTAAGAAAACTTATAATGGTGCCATTGGCGTAAATATGGATACCATAGCTGTAAAAAATATAGTAGAGTCCCTTTCTGAAAAAGGTTACGCAACGGGTTTAATTGCTACATCTTCAATAACACATGCCACACCTGCAAGTTTTTTCGCTCATGTAAAGTCTAGAGGGCTTGCCGAAGAAATAGCTAGTGATTTACCCGCTTCTGATGTGGATTTTTTTGCTGGTGGAGGCAGTAAATATTTCTTTAATCGTAAGGATGGGAAATCACTGAAAAATAAATTTACAGAAAATGACTTTATTATAAACACTTTAAATCTTCAAGAAAGCCAAACCTTATCAAAAGACAAAAAATATGGCTTTTTGTTGGCAAAAAATGCTATGCCAAAGATGAACGAGGGACGAGGGGATTTTTTATTAAACGCCACAGATTTATCCCTTAACTATTTACATAAAAACGAAACTCAGGGTAAAAATGGATTCTTTCTTATGGTTGAAGGTTCACAAATAGATTGGGGCGGCCATGCAAATGAGGCGGATTATATTAAAGAAGAAGTGTTGGATTTTGACAAAGTGATTGGGCATGTGCTGGATTTTGCCGAAGCGGATGGCAACACCTTAGTTATTGTAACTGCAGACCATGAAACAGGTGGTTATACCCTAGCGTCTGATAATGGTAACTATAACAAGATAAAAGGCTCATTTTCTACTGATGGGCATTCCGCTACTTTAATTCCCGTTTTTGCTTATGGAAAGGGAAGCGAAAACTTTTCTGGTATTTACGAAAACACTGAAATTTTTACTAAAATAATGGAGTTAGTTGATGGTAAAAATTGATAATATTTATATATTTTTTCTAAAATATATTATGGATTTTTTCTAAAATATCGATTTTCTTAAGAAATATTCAACACCTAACACCGCAACTATCCCTAAAAAATAAGCAACTAGATCATGCCAAGAAAAGCTTGTACCTATAACGATACTTGCAAGTTTATTTTCTTGAAGTCTTAAAATTTCTACTAACTTAAAATATTTTAAAAACTCTATTACAAAGGAAAATAACAATACATAAATAGCAACTTTAAAAGGTGTTGCATTCCAAAAGGATTTCAGTGTACAATAGATAAGTATTACCACTAGAAAATCACCAAAATACGGACGGACAAAACTATCTTTGACATAAACTCCAATATAAATTTCTACTGCTAAGAGTATTATAGCTAAAATAAAATAAGCTTTATTAAACATAAATTAATATATCTTACTTCTTCTTATTACGCTTGTTGTAATTTTTATCGCCCCTGGTTTTTGATTTTTTGTATTTTGCTGCTATCTTGTACTGATAGGAACCGCCTTTATTGGTCTTTTTATTTTTTTCAGATTTTTCATGAAAACCCGAACCAAGGTTCTCGTCCCGTTTTTTAGGGGCATTAGTTGATTCTTCTGTTTTCGGTTGCTCGGATGGTATTAGTCTTTTAGATATTTCAACGCTCTCAGGAAAAGAAACTTCTTCAATTTCCATCTTCATTAAGTCCTCAATATTCTTTTTAAATTCCATTTCTTTTTCAGTATAGAACAAAATACTTTCTCCTTTTTTTTCTGCACGCCCCGTTCTACCAATGCGGTGCATATAGTTTTCTGGAAATCTTGGCGTATCAAAATTAATTACATGTGAAATTTCGTTGAGATCAAGTCCACGAGCCATAACATCGGTAGTTACTAATATTCTGTTCACACCTTGATCAAATTGCTTCATAGACCGCATTCTATAATTTTGGGTTTTATTGGAGTGAATGATACACATATCAGAACCATAAGTTTCTTCCATGGCCTCAAAAAGACGGTCGGCATTTCTCTTATTAGATACGAATACGAGTACTTTTTTATAAGTTTCGAAATCTTTCAGCAAGTATATCAATAAATTTGCCTTAGTATAAAAATTAGGTACAGCATAACAACTCTGAGAAATATTATCAAGAGGAGTACCACTTAAGGCTACAGTAATTTTTACTGGAGCAATAAAAAAGTCTGTAATTAATTTATCAACGTCCTCTGTCATAGTTGCGGAAAACATTATATTTTGACGATTGGCTGGTAATAAATCAAATATATTGGTCAACTGAAATCGGAAACCTAAATCGAGCATCACATCAACTTCATCAATTACTAATTTTTTAACCGATTTTAATTGCAACGCACGGCTTAATACCAAATCGTATAGTCGTCCTGGGGTAGCCACCACAATATCATAGCCTTGCTCTAACATCGCTTTTTGAGTGTTGATATTAGTACCTCCGTATATTTCAATCACCCTGTGGTTAAGGTATTTACCAAATTTGTTAATCTCGCCAGCAACCTGCACTACCAATTCGCGTGTAGGTACCAAAACCAAAACCCGTGGGTGTTTTTCTTCCGAAAATTTAAGCTGTTGTAAAACAGGTAGCATATAGGCCAATGTTTTACCTGTACCTGTTTGGGCAATACCAACTACATTTTTACCAGAAGCAATTACTGGAAACGCTTGAGTTTGAATAGGAGTAGGTGTCGTAAAACCTAAATCTTCAAGGGCATAACCTAATTGTTTGGAAATCTTAAATTCGTCAAAAGATTGCATCAGTATTAATTTTAATGCAAAAGTAAGGTATCTTTCTTATCTTGCATAAGATAAATCATCACCAAATGCGTATCTTCTTTAAATCTTTAGGTATTATATTTACAATATTATTTTTATGGTCTGCCTATTTACAATTAAATGATCCTGACCCTTTGCTATGGATTGTAGTATACCTTATTGCAGCATTAGCTTCACTACTATTTGCATTGAGCAAGCTAAATTTTTTACTTGCTTCAATATTGGCACTAACCTATTTCATTGGGGCTATATTGAATTGGCCTGAATCATTTGAAGGGATAACATTCAATGATATGAGCCATAAAAACATCGAGGAAGGCAGAGAAGCATTAGGTTTGCTTTTCTGCGGATTAATCTTCACGATTTATGGATTACGAATATATTGTACAAAAAATAAATATCTTAACTAAGACTATATGACTATAGTTTTACCTGGTGTTGGAATTTCATAACTGCCATCTTCTTTCGGTAAAACCGGAGGTGTTGAATTCCAGTCCATATTCTCTGGCACGAGCTGAATATTTGACTGAATCGCCTCGTCCCAATTAATTACTTTACCGGAATATGTAGCCATTCTACCCATTATGGCCGTCATTGTACTTTTAGCCCCATTTTCAGCATCACTAATCACTTCATTATTTCTAATAGAAGCAAAAAGTCTATCATGTTCTACTTGGTAAGGGTCTGGATCATCTTTTCCTCTATATTTAAAAATATTATTTCCTTCCAAATCTTTAAGATAGGCTGTACCTGCATCATTTGTTAAAACTATTCCTTTTGTGCCTTGAAAAGCCTCAGTTACCTTATTCATTGTACCAGGTTGGTGACGGCATTGACTGGAAATAATCGCTCCGCTAGAGTAGGTAAATTCTACAAAATGATGGTCAAAAATTTCTCCATATTCTTTTCCTGTTCGTACTTGCCTTCCACCCATCCCTTGGGCAGAAATAGGATATTCACCTAAAAACCAATTGGCAACGTCTATGTTATGTATATGCTGTTCTAAAATATGATCTCCACATAACCAATTAAAATAGTACCAATTTCGCATTTGATATTCAAGTTCGCTTTGATCTGGCTGTCTTTCTTTCATCCACACGCCATTTCCGTTCCAATAAACCTGTCCTGAAACAATTTTACCAACTTTATCAGCTTTAACTTGATTCCATAATTCTATATATTGTTTTTCGTAATGTCTTTGCAAACCTACCACCACATTCAACTTCTTCTCTTTGGCTAATTTGGCTGCTGCCAATACTCTTCTAACACCAGGTACATCCGTAGCTACAGGTTTTTCCATAAAAACATGCTTACCGGTTTGTACGGCATATTCAAAATGTTGGGGTCTAAACCCCGGAGGTGTTGTTAAAATAACCACATCTGCCAAATCCATGGCTTTTTTAGCGGCATCAAAACCAATGAATTGATTTTTTTCTTTAACGTTTACTTTTTTTGTTCCTTGAAATGCTTCCGTAAGATGGCCTAAACTGGATTTTAATCTATCTTCAAATGCATCTGCCATTGCTACTAATTCCACATTATCATCGGCAGTAAGAGCTTGTTTTGCCGCTCCCGCACCCCTATGTCCACAACCAATTAAGGCAATTTTCAATTTTTTATCGTTATGTACATTTACCATGGAACTTAATGACATGGTTGGCAATAACATTGCTCCGGTTAATAAAGCTGAACTTTTAACAAAATCACGTCTGGATTTTAAAATTTTTGAAGATTTTTTCATTTTAATAATGTTTTGTTATGGGTTATTATTTTTTTCTTGGGACTGCTTTTCCCCAATATTTTTCATAATCTTTCTCGTTAGGAGCGGCCACACGTACTATTCTAAAACCTAAAAATGCGGCATCGGTATGCCACCATTTACTTTTTGGCAATTGTGGATCTCTTTTTTTCCAATTTGGGTTTGACTTATACCTAGCCGCACTACGTAACATATCAACATCATCATCCCAAGATCCACCACGAACGGAGTGAGGATATTCTTTACTTGGAATTTCCAAAGGATTATCAGCTGTTTTACCGTCATACTTTTTATACGCATCAGCCCTATACTGATCTAATGTCAACTCTGCCATATTACCGTGCATATCGTACAACCCCCATGGGTTGGGTTTCTTTTGACCTCCTTTTTGATATCTACCTTGGCTATTTTCTTCATACCAAGCATATTCTCCTAACTCAGTTATGTCATCACCAAAAGAATATTTAGTATCTGTGCCCGCTCTACAGGCATACTCCCATTCTGCCTCTGTTGGTAATCTATAAAAATAACCCGTTTTGGCCGATAACCATTCACAAAATTTTGAAGCAGCTAAGTGAGTTACGTTGGCAACGGGATAACCATTGGTACCCATACCTAAACTCATATCAATATAAGGTACGGTTGCACCAGAAATGGCATCTATATCGGTATTGATTTCTCTATTGGAATTTGTGTTCTTCTCGTTATCTATTTCGCGGTTTAAATAAAGGTAATAAACATCCCAAGTAATTTCATATTTAGCCATCCAAAAAGGATCAATTTTTACCGCATGTACAGGTTTTTCATCTTCATTTGCCGAACTGCCCATTTTAAATTCTCCAGCAGGGATAGCCACCATATCAATTGATAAATCTGAACCAGAAATAGTTTGTGTATAGTCTTTTAACTGATTTTTTTGCGAAGCGGCACTTAAAAAAATTAGCAACAATAAAACTGTTGAAAAAATATTCTCATCCATCATTAAATTAATAAGGTGTTGATTCTATTTTACAGAAGTGGAAAGGTAATAATTTTTTTGTTTTTATGGGCAAACAACTTTTACGCATAAAAAAACCATCCGTCAGAGCTGACGGATGGTTTTAACAATTTCAAAAAATTATTTTCTACTCAATTACAGTTTCTTCTACCTCTTCTTTTACAACAGAAAAGTTAGTACGTCTGTTTAATTGGTGTTCTTCTCTGGTACATCTTACACCATTTGAACATTTATTAACCAATTGAGACTCGCCCAACCCTTCGCTAGTCAATCTTTCTGGTGCAATGCCTTTTTCAATCATATATTCAACAGTTGATTTTGCCCTACGTTCAGATAATTTTTGGTTATACCTGTCCGGACCTCTAGAATCGGTATGTGAAGCTGCGTGGATTTTTAAATCAGGATATTTGTTCATTACCTCTATTACCTTATCTAGTTCAGCTGCAGCATCAGGACGAATATTGTGCTTATCAAAATCGAAATAGATTACATTGATATTAACCAATACCTCATCTCCCACTAATTTAAACTCAGACTCTAAATCTAAATTCTGAACTATAGGTGGTGCATCCAAATCGTTTACCGTGCTTACTTCTTGCTCTAATCTTAAATAACCATCATTGGTTCCGACCAAGGTATAATCACTATCACAAGGTACATCAAAAGTATATTCAGCCGTTTCCTCGGTAGCCGCAGTCATTTGTAATTGATTACCATCACTATCCAAAATGGCAACCAAAGCACCTGGTAATAATTCTTGTGTATTTTTATCTCTAACTACACCTTTAATGGTCTGCATACATTCTATATATATGTTTTCATCAACTTTAAAAGAATAAATATCATCATCGCCTTTTCCTTCTTTTCTGTTAGAAGAAAAATAACCTTGCGTTTCATCTCTTAAAATATAAGCAAAATCGTCCTTAGGACTATTCAAAGGTTCACCTAAATTTAATGGTGTAGATACTGTATTATCATAAATTTTACTGGCAAAAATATCTAAGTTACCAAAACCTGCATGCCCATTTGAAGAGAAGTATAAAATATTATCTTCGTCAATATGGGGAAACATTTCACGCTCTTCGGTGTTAATTCTATCACCCATGTTTTTTGGCTCACTATATTTTCCGTCTGGGAGAATATCTACGACCCAAATATCGGTTTTACCAATAGAACCGGGCATGTCGGAAACAAAATATAGTTTCTTTTCGTCTTTATCTAGCGTTGGTAGCCCTGTAGAATAATCATCACTATTAAAGTCTAATTTTTTTACATTATTCCATGTGTTTGCACTTTCAACATCTGCTACGTATAGTTGGATATTATTTAAACCATTAGTACCTTTTACTGCCTTACCGTTTTCATCGTAATTATTACCTGAAAAATAAACTTTTTTAAGGTCTTTGGTAAAAGTTACACTCGCTTCGTGATATTTTCTGTTAACCTCACCACGTAAATTCTGCTTATTAATAATTTGACCAGTACTATCAATATCACCTATGAATAAATCTAGATATGGTTGGTCATTTCCATCCCATGTTTTTCTAACGATAGCAACTTTATCTGTAGGAGAAGCAAAAATAACCTTGTCCTTTCCATAAAAGTTGAGTCCAAAGTCTGAATTTTTTGTATTGACTTTTAACACTCTAATACTGTGTTTACCTGGTGTTGATTGTGCAGCCATTAAAAATGTGCATAACAAAAAACTTAGCGTAATTATTTTCTTCATGTGTTTATATTTAGTTTTTTAACGTTAACATGCCTTTAGCAATTGACCATTCAAGTGAATGATATAATTTTTAACATGCTCGTCCCATATCTTTTAATTTCTTGAAAGTAAGTTATATAATTCCACAATTGTAATTTCTGGATTTTTAGGGGATTATTTCTAAAAAAGTCTCAGATTTCAAAAAACAAATTTAACAAATAAAATTTAACACTTATTATTTCAAGGTCAGGTTTTACTAAAATATAGTTAAAATTGCTTTAATAATCTTATTTTAAATGACTTATAATGTAACCGTTTTCTAAAGATGCTTTATTATTTTTGCTCGATTTTACGTTTTTCTTCAAATTTAAGACCCTTGTAATCCAATTTCCAACCAAAAGTACTGACCATCTGTTCAATAATTTTAACGGTTTCCAACGCTTTTGAAGTTGCAGATGTTAATAGGTCGCTTTCGGGAATTTTCTCCTCAATATTAGTTCTCACTTTTTTATTTAAGTTGCTTAAATCTGACGCAGCGAATTTATTAAAATAGCCATGTTTTACATCGTAATACTGAATATCTGTTTCAATGCTTAATATTTCTGGTTCGGGAAAATATTCCACAACTAATTTTTTACGTTCTGGTATGGATCGTAGTCTAATTTTTTTCATATCAAATCCAATCATCACTTTAGCATTGGCAAGTACTATTGCTTTCTTTTTACTGATGACTAGATTTAAAAGCACTCCTTTTACATCTTCAAAATGCATTATTTCAGAAAAATCGCCTTCTACTGTAATCATTTTTGAGACATTTCTAATTTTTTCCAATAAAACAACGGACTGCTCTTCAGACTTATGTTTTGAAAATCGCTTACTGAAAACCAGTACCAATACTCCAAGAATTATTATTCCGATAAGTAATCCTAAGATAAATTCCATACAATATTTATTAATTTATTCTTTTAGCAATTAATGCTGAAAAATGATTAATCTTTAGTTGCTCTTAACATTTCTCTTTTACCGGGTGGACCAGGTAATCTTTCAACGGTAAAACCAACTTCTTCCATTGCCCTCCTTACACTACCTTTGGCAGAGTAAGTTACTAAAACCCCTTCTGCTTTTAAGGATTTATACATTTTTTTGAACATTTCAGGTGTCCATAATTCCGGTTGTACCCTGGCTCCAAAGGCATCAAAATAAACTAAATCAAAAACATTATCATCAATAATATCATCAAAAAACTGTTGTCTTTTGGTTATTGAAAAAGTTTTTGAAACTTGATGTTTTTCTTCCCAAGAAAGAGAATGCAATTTTTCAAATATTTTGTTTTCTTTTTCGGCATTTAATTCTGTTACGTAATTTAATTTGACAACTTCTTTAGATTCAACGGGATAGGCCTCCACACCTACATAATCGATAAGTTGTTTTAATTTTTCGGCTTCTAAATAAGTAATAAACGCATTGAGCCCAGTACCAAATCCTACCTCTAAAATAGAAAGTTTATCATTTGGCTGAAATTGTCTTAACCCACTATCAATAAAAACGTGAAATGCCTCTTGAATGGCACCGTGTTTGGAATGGTATTGCTCGTTCCAATCTGGTAATTGGATAGTTGTAGAGCCATCAGAAGTTATTAATATTTCTCGCTTCAAATTAATTGATTAAGAGTTTTTTAATTTTTGGGACGGGGCCAGTGCACCTTGTTTGGTGACAAGCTATACAACTATTTACTGATTGATTAAAATAATAAGCTGTTGAATCTGATTCAGTTGAAAATGTTGCTTTTTGAAACTTGACAAATTCAATTGCCAAACTATCAAATTCTGCATCACGTTCGTCTGGGTTAGTCATTGCCGCTTTATGGATATTTATAAATTCTTCAGGAAATGCAAACAAACTATCTTTGTTAATTATTTTGGTTTTTGTAAGCTTATTAAACTCGTACATTTGTCGCATTAACAAAGCCATTTCAGAGGGTTCGTACATTTGCATCTCCTCTTTTTTGGTTACTTTTTCCTTTTTACCCGCCTTAGCACAAGATATTAAAAGCAACATCGCAATAAGTAGAACTACCGATATTCGCATTATTTTTTAAGCAAAACACCGTCGGCTTCAAAGGCATAGGTGAATTTTGGTTCCGTTATTTTTGCAATTTCTTCCTCTGTTTTACCTGCATCTTTAGCAAAATGTTGCAATTCTTTAACCGTAGTTTCAGTAACATAGGCCTTGCCATTAACAATAACCTCTTTATTATCAGCATCTAGTGGAACAAAAAAGCCATAGTCTTTAAAACGGACCATCGATTCCTTTTTATCACCTAGATCCAATTTCATCCAACAGCCCTTGGCTTTACATACTTCATTAATACTAGATACAAATTTTACAGCCACCGTATCACCAGATTTTAAATTTTCAAACTTTTTGGCCATTTCTTCTTTAGAAATTACGTTTTCATCCGTAATTTCTTCACCAAAAGAGGCATAAGCAATTTTGGCTTGCTCTTCATTTTCACTTTCCTTTTTCTCTTCTTTACAGGCAATAAATGCTAAAAAACAAGTTAACAGTATTAATTTTCGCATAATGTGTATAATTTTTATACAAAAATAAAGTTTTAAACTTAAATTAAGCTAAGAATAGCTATTTTTGTTGACTAAATTAAGCGTTATGAACACAGCAACTACTGTAAATATAAACATTGAAAAAACACAAAAATCTAAACTTTCTGAAGTTGATTTTAACAATTTGCCGTTTGGTCAAACTTTTTCTGATCATATGTTTGTTTGCGATTATAAAGATGGGGAATGGCAAACACCGCAAATTATACCTTACCAAAACATTAGTTTAGACCCTGCTGCCAAAATTTTTCATTACGGACAATCCGTTTTTGAAGGCATGAAGGCGTATAAAGACGAGCAAGATCAGATTTGGTTGTTTAGACCGTTAGAAAATCAGAAACGCATAAATATTTCAGCTGAAAGATTGGCCATGCCTGCTTTTCCTGAAAATTACTTTATGGAAGGTTTGGAAACTTTATTAAAAGTTGAAAAAGGTTGGATTCCGCAAACACCGGGAAGTTCATTATATATTAGACCTTTTATTTTTGCAAGTGGCATTGGTTTTCATGCCTCACCGGCAAATGAATATAAATTTATCATAGCTTGTGCTCCGTCTGGGCCTTATTTTGCGGGTAATGTTAAAGTGTTAATTGAAGAAAAATATTCACGTTCTGCCAATGGTGGCGTAGGATTTGCCAAAGCTGGCGGTAATTATGCCGGACAGTTTTACCCCACACAACTTGCTGTTAAAAAAGGATACCATCAGGTAATTTGGACGGATGATAATACGCACGAATACATTGAAGAAGCTGGGGCAATGAATATTTTTGTGAGAATTGGCGATACTCTAATTACCAGCCCAACAAGTGATCGAATTTTAGACGGTATTACCCGTAAAAGTATTTTAGACATTGCCAAAGACGAAGGCATCCCAGTTGAAGTACGAAAATTTACGGTTAGTGAATTGGTAGAAGCCTCTAAAAATGGAACATTAAAAGAAATGTTCGGTGCTGGAACTGCTGCCGTAGTTTCTCCAATTTCTATGTTTGGACACAGAGGCAATGATTACGAGTTGCCCGAAATCGAAAATAGCTACGCATCAAGATTTAAAAAACGTATAACTGATATTCAATATAATAGATCTGAAGATAAATTTGGATGGAGATATTTGGTGAAATAGAGGTTAGAGGTCAGAGCAAAAAAAAAGGGATAAATTTCTACAAGCAGAAATTTATCCATTTTTTATTTATCTAATATGGTAGCAATATCAGGTTTAAAATAGTTTGGACCTTTTAAAACTTTTCCGTCTTCACGGTAGATTGGCTTGCCATCCTCACCGAGTTTGCTCATGTTACTGCGTTGAATTTCGTTAAATACTTCTTCAATTTTGTGCTGCATACCATGTTCTATAATTGTGCCGCAAAGTATGTAAAGCATATCGCCCAGAGCATCGGCAACTTCAACCAAGTCATTACTTTCGGCGGCTTCCAAATATTCTTTATTCTCTTCGTCCATTAAATTGAAACGCAATTTTATTTTTTGAGGTGATAAATTGGCAATAGGATTGTTACTTACGCCCAAACCAAATGCCTCGTGAAATTCTTGTACGGCTTTTATTTTATCTTGCATTATTGTTCTATTTTTGTATCGTTAAATATAAGGGAAAAAATGTTTAGTAGAGGTCAACTAATTTTCGGTATTTTATTCGCAATAGCTTTTATCATTTTTATTATTTGGAGTTATAGAAAAGACCTAAAACTCCATAAGATTTACTACAAAAATGTTTGGATAATCGGCCTTACTATTATTGTGGTGATTGCCATTTTTGGGGTGTTGACTTTCTTTTTGCATGGGAAATAGGATTATTATTCAGGAAAAGGTCATGATACATAAGTCATCCTGAACTTGTTTCAGGATCGCACCCCATTAGTAATGTGATGCTGAAACGAGTTCAGCATGACGTTACTTTTAAAAATATGTTTCAATAATATTACTTCTTAAATTTCAATACTTCTGACCTTCCTTTTTTAAATATTTTATTGCTATTATGTGTTCCTTTACGGAGGGCTTTTTGTTCCTCATAGGGTAAATTATAGACTTCTTGACATTTTTCTGAGCAACAACCCTGCATTTTTTCTTTACAAGACTCACATTGAATAAAAAGCAAGTGACAGGCTTCATTTTCGCAATTAACGTGCGTGTCGCAGGGTTTGCCACATTGGTGACAATTGGCAATAATGTCATCTGAAATTTTTTCGGCCCTACGGTGGTCAAAAACAAAGTTTTTACCCACAAACTTATTTTCTAATTTTTCCTCATTTACCTGACGAACATATTCAATAATACCACCTTCCAACTGAAAAACATTTTTAAACCCTTTGTGTTTATAATACGCACTAGCTTTTTCACAACGGATACCACCTGTACAATACATCAATAGGTTTTTGTCTTCTTTATATTCTTTTAAATCTTCTTCTATAATATCTAAAGAATCTCTAAACGTATCAACATCAGGGGTAACCGCTCCATCAAAATGCCCGATTTCACTTTCGTAATGGTTACGCATATCGACACAAATAGTATTCGGATCTTCTAACAACTTGTTAAAATCTTTTGCTTTAACATGTACGCCAATATCCGTAACATCAAAAGTGTCGTCATTCAATCCGTCGGCCACAATTTTATCTCGTACTTTTACTTTTAACTTTAAAAACGATTTATTATCCTGTTCAACGGCAATATTCAGCCTTACATTTTCCAAAAACGGGATAGCATCCAATTTTGTTTTAAAGTCATTAAAATTATCAGCAGGTACGGAAAGTTGTGCATTAATCCCCTCATGGGCCACATAAATTCGACCTAAAACATCTTGCTCGTTCCAGAGCACAAACAAATGGTTTCTAAACAATGTGGGATTGCCAATTTTGGCATATTTATAGAAAGACAAGGTTAACCGTTGCTTACCTGTTTGTTCGATTAACTCAGCTCTTTCTTTGGCACTTAATGTATTGTACAGTTGCATGCTATACTAATTATAAGATTAAAGACCTGCCTCGCGGCAGGCGGGTTCGAGATTTAAAATTTAAAATTATTCGTTTTTCATGTCCGCTAAAGCGAATTTTAAAAAAAGACGTTGCAAAATTAAAGGATTTATGCCTTTTATCGAAAAAAATTTAACATTTTAACCCAATTTGATAAAAATTGAACTTTTGAATAAATAATTTTTTAAGCTATTGAACTTTTTAAGACCTTTGCAGTCCAAAATTTAAAACAGTAGAAATTATGAGAATTGCAGTTGTTGGTGCTACCGGAATGGTAGGAAATGTAATGCTAAAATCTTTGGAAGAGCGTAATTTTCCGGTAACGGAATTGATTCCCGTTGCTTCTGAAAAATCAGTTGGTAAAAAAATAGAATTTAAAGGAAAGGAATATACCATTGTAAGTTTGCAAAATGCAGTGGATATGCAACCAGATATTGCACTATTTTCTGCTGGCGGAGGCACTTCTTTAGAATGGGCACCTAAGTTTGCAGAGGCAGGTACTACCGTAGTTGATAACTCATCAGCTTGGCGGATGGATGAAACAAAAAAGTTGATTGTTCCAGAAATTAACGCCAATACATTAACTGAAAGCGATAAAATAATTGCTAACCCTAACTGCTCAACTATTCAGATGGTAGTAGCATTGGCTCCATTACATAAAAAATACCAAATTAAAAGATTGGTAATTTCTACCTACCAATCTATTACAGGTACTGGTGTAAAAGCGGTTCAGCAATTGGAAAATGAATTTAAAGGTGAAAAAGGCGAAATGGCATACCACTACCCTATTCATAAAAATGCCATACCCCATTGTGATGTTTTTGAGGAAAATGGTTACACTAAAGAAGAAATGAAATTGGTACGCGAAACTCAAAAAATATTAAATGACAAAACCATAGCAGTTACTGCAACAGCGGTAAGGATTCCTGTTGTTGGAGGGCATAGTGAATGTGTAAATATTGAATTTGAAAAAGAATTTGATGTATCAGAATTGCGAAAGTTGCTTAGCCAAACTCCCGGAGTTACCGTACAAGACAATTTAGATACAAATACTTACCCAATGCCTATTTATGCACATGGTAAAGATGATGTTTTTGTAGGTAGAATCCGTAGGGATTACTCACAACCCAATACCTTAAATATGTGGATTGTCTCTGACAATTTACGTAAAGGAGCCGCCACCAATACCATACAAATTGCTGAATATTTGATGGAACATAATTTGGTGAATACTAAAGTTGTTTCTTAAAAGAAATTTTAATTTAAGCTAAAAGCCATCCGCCAACTGGCGGATGATTTTTTTATTGAAAAAATTTATCCGTTTTTACCTGTCTGCCTCAGGTTGAACGGTTAACAAATGGTTTGTGAATAAGCTTTTTTATTACAAAGTCCATTACTTAGGATTGTTGCAGCCTATTTTTAAAAATTATAATTACTTTTACAGATATAAGCGATATAACCACAATGTGGTTATACATATGTTAGCATTCATGCAAAAAAAATGACAGCTTTAATCGAAAACATTGAGAATAATTATTTTGGAACAGATTTACGAAAAAGATTATTTGAATTAAAATCTAAAGATTCAAATAGTCCAGAAATAATTATGTTTATTAATCTATTCCGACAGACTTTAACTAATAATTTCGAAATTGAAAGCAATGAATTACTTGATAATTTTTCTTCAATAGAACAGATTAAAAATATTGAGATTCGTGGACGATGGCATGAATATTTATCACAAAGATTTCCTAAGCAGAAACGTGAACATTTAAGAAAATCCGTTTTCTATTATCTTGAAATATTTACAAGTACTAAAAACAATAATTATCTTATTCATTCTCTAAGACTTGTAAAGAATGCAAAAGGATTATTTAAAGACGAAATCAATAGTATCTATGAAAAAGGAAAATCGGAATTACTTCAATTAGACAAACCGTTTCTTCAAAAAGAAATAGTGATTGAATTATTTTCCTTATGCCCAGAACAAACCAAAATTGACTTTGGTGGGTTTTTAAAAAGTAAGATTGAAAACCTAACAACAAATCACAATTATTCTGGAGTATTTTGGTTAATCGAATCTCTTAAAGAAATAAAAGCAATTTCTAAAACAGAATCTAAAATTCTGCATGCGGAAAATTATGAAAACGAGGGTGACTATCGATCAGAAGATAAAAAGCCAAATACTTATTACCCAACAATTTTAATTACATATCAGAAAGGATTACGAGAACTGAAAAGCATACAATGTGATGGAAACTTTAGAAAAAGATTAGAAAATAAAGTCTTAAAAGAGCAAAAAGAACAATTAAAAATGCATTCTGCATTATCACAAGAATATACTGAAACAAACAAAGTATTTGAAAATCTAATTAATGATTTTGGAAATTCTTGTCTTGAACAATTTAAGGTTTTTGATTTTGAATCAGGTTTTAGTGGCTTAATTTCATTTCCTATTTCACTAGAAATCAAATCTAAAAAAGAACAAAAAAGTACATTTTTGTTTTCAAAAATGTTTGATAATTATGTAAAAATTAATTCAAAAGGAAAAGCAGTTGGAAAAACGGATAGTGAAAATTTTCATAAAATTGAGAATAAAAGAATTTGGCGAGAATGCACTATTAATTTTCTAAAAAAAGCCAAATGGAAAATGGATGAAGATAAAATATTAAATAGAGATATTGTCTTTTACCATATACTTGAAAAATGTGATAGTAAGTTTATTCCTCCCGACAGGAAATGGCTTTTTGCTAATGGTATTTATAATGGATTTAATAACGATTTTATCACTTCAGCACATATCCTAATCCCTCAATTAGAAAATAGTTTAAAATATACTCTTGAAAACCAAGGAGTCTTAACTTCTAAAATTTATGATGAAATACAACATGACAATATGCTTGGTGGACTTCTTGACATATACATAAAAAAGAATGGTCACGATATATTCTATGAAATGAAAGATTTCCTGCTAGAGAATAGTAGTGTGAATTTTCGAAATGAATTGTGTCATGGATTATTATCTCCATTTATAATTGAGCATTATGGAATTTACGTATGGTGGTTAACTTTGAAATTAATTTTTGATAAAGAGAAAGTATTTGAAATAGAAAGCACGAAATGCTAACAAAGTACTGTGATAAAAACCAAGCTTAAGACGTGTATAATTCATTGTTAATACAGGCATACTTACTAATCCCGATGTTTCTTGGTCTCGCGGACTTTCCATTCAGTTTATATTTGTTAAATTAGTCAGTTCAAAAAATCCCATTAACTATTCATAAAATCGTTATATTGTAATCGCTACAAATATTAAATTAACCCTAACTGGAAAGCATAATATGTACGTAAAAAGACCTAACCAAATGCTACTGATATTTTTAACACTAGCACTATTTTCATGTAACAATTCAAAAACAGACAAGGAGCTGGATCCATCGTTAATGCTATGGTACGATAAACCAGCTGCAAACTGGACAGAGGCACTACCCATTGGCAATGGCCGGTTGGCTGCAATGGTATATGGAGGTATTGAAAAAGAAGTTATTCAGTTTAACGAAGAAACGCTTTGGACCGGGCAACCGCATGATTATGCTCATGAAAATGCTCATGAAGTATTAGGTGAACTCCGTCAGTTACTTTGGGAAGGAAAGCAAGAAGAAGCTCACAAACTAGGTAATGAGCGGTTTATGTCGCAACCTTTTGGGCAGTTTTGTTATCAACCTTTCGGAAATGTATTGTTAGATTTCCCTGACCATAACAACACCAATAATTACAAAAGAAAACTGGATTTAGAAGATGCCGTTTCAACAGTAATTTATGAAACCGAAAACTCAACTATTAAACGAGAGGTTTTTGCGTCAGAACCAGATCAAGCCGTTGTAATCCATATTGAAAATTCAACTAAGGGAGAACTGAATTTTAATATCGGTTTAGATTCTCCACACTCAAAATATAAGGTAAAAGTTGAGGGCGACGAAATTGTTTTAAAAGGAAAAGCAAATAATTATCCTAACGAATTAGATGCTCAAAATAAACCGTACCCAGAAAGTAAGCTCACCTTTGAAGCACGCTTAAAAGTAATAAATAAAGGCGGAGAATTGATGGCAGAAGAAAACACAATTAAAGTTGTTAATGCCGATAGTGCTACTTTGTTATTAGTTGCTGCAACCAGTTTTATCAACTACCAAGATATTAGTGGAAACCCTGAAGAACTTTGTAAAAAATACCTTAGTGACTTGAACGGTAAATCATACGAAACATTAAAAACCGATCACGTAAAAGATTTCAGTAATTTATTTAATCGTGTAGCAATTGATTTAGGAAAATCAGAAATTTCAAACCGTTCCACCAATGAACGATTGATTTCCTTTACTAAAGATAAAGACCCCAATTTGGTATCACTTTTTTATCAATACGGAAGGTATTTATTAATTTCATCCTCAAGAGTAGGTACACAGCCCGCAAATTTGCAGGGAATCTGGAACGACAAACTATCACCTCCCTGGGATAGTAAATACACCATCAACATCAATACCGAAATGAATTATTGGCTGGCCGAAATGACCAATCTTTCAGAGTTGTCAGAACCATTGAGCCAGATGGTAGAAGATTTAGCCGTTACCGGACAAAACGTGGCAAAAGAACATTATAACCTAGACGGATGGGTAACCCATCATAATACCGATCTTTGGAGAGGTGCTGCACCAATCAATGGTGCCGATCATGGTATTTGGCCTACGGGTGGGGCATGGTTAAGTCAACATTTATGGTGGCATTATCAATATACCTATGATAGGGAATATTTAAAAAACGAGGCTTATCCTGTTTTAAAAGAGGCATCACGATTTTTTGTGGGATACCTAGTTCCCGATCCGAAGAATCCGGAATGGTTGGTAAGTGGTTCCAGTAATAGTCCCGAAAATGGAGGATTGGTAATGGCTCCGACTATGGACCATCAAATTATTAGAAATCTTTTTGCCAACACTATTGAAGCTGCTGAAATTCTTGGTGTAGATGCTGATTTTATAAAAACAGTAAAAGAAAAACATGCTAAGATAGCACCCAATTTAATTGGTAAACATGGGCAGTTGCAAGAATGGTTAATTGATAAAGACGATCCTGAAAATAAGCACCGCCATGTATCCCATTTATGGGGATTGCATCCTGGCAATGAAATTCATCCGTTGACCACTCCTGATTTGGCGGAAGCTTCCAAAGTAACCCTTTCGCATCGTGGAGATGGAGGCACGGGTTGGTCCAGGGCATGGAAAATTAATTTTTGGGCTAGGCTTTTAGATGGAGAGCATTCATTTTTGTTACTTCGAAATTTAATGGTGCCATCACTTAAAGAAGGAGTTGACATGGAAGATAAGGGTGGGCTTTATCTTAATTTGCTCGATGCCCACCCTCCTTTTCAAATAGATGGCAATTTTGGTGCCACTGCTGGAATTACCGAAATGCTGTTACAATCGCATTTAAGGGATGAAAACGGGGACTATTTTCAGGATATTCTTCCTGCACTTCCATCGGCATTTCCCACAGGGAAAATTTCTGGAATAAAAGGCAGAGGAGCTTTTGAGATAGCTATTGAATGGCAAAATGGAGAATTGGTTTCTACCAGTGTTAAATCTCTAGTAGGCAACAAGCTAAATTTGCGGTACAACGGGAATTTAATCTCGCAAGAAACTAAAAAAGGAGAAACATTATCATTTACCCTAGCTGATTTTAACAACTAATATTCAAATTCTCTCCTTTCTAAAAATATTAAGGATGGGGCACTCCCAAAACATCTGCAATAATCTGCTCTAATTGTTGTTTTGGCAAGGCACCTTGTGCCATTTGCGGCTGTCCTTCAGTGGGGCAAAACAACATGGATGGAATACTTCTAATGGCAAAAGCCGCTGAAAGTTCCTGTTCTTTTTCCGTATCTACTTTGTAAATATTTATTTTGCCTTCGTATTCTTCACTTAACTGTTCCAACACGGGAGCAATCGCTTTACAAGGTCCGCACCAATCGGCATAAAAGTCTATAACACAAGGCACGTCGCCTTCAAATGTCCATTCCTTATTTTTTTCGTAATTAAAAACCTTCTCTAAAAAAGTTTCTTTTGTCAATAATTCTGTCATGTTTTATTATTTATTAATTATTCTCCGAATTAAAATTCGAACTCTTTTTTTACCTCTCCCTGCCCGTCCGGCAGGCGGGCTTGGGAGAGGTCATAAATACCATTTTTGGTATTTATGGGTGAGGTCTCAATAACCGTTCCGCGAATAAAATAAAGACAAATTGACGTGTTTCTTGTCAAATCACTATAACTTAAATCACGTTCTGTTAGAATTTTGTAACTTATACGTCTAAATAAACTAACCTACTAAAATAATTTATTATGAATTCAAAAGTAACTATGGTATTAAGAATACTGTTGGGATTGGCACTTGTAATTTTTGGTGCCAACAAGTTTTACCCATTTATGCCAGCACCTGAAGAAATGTCTGAAGGAGCTGCAAACTTTATGGGTGCATTGAACAATACTGGCTACATGTTTCCGCTAATAGGTGCAGTTGAAGTCGTCTCTGGGCTTTTATTGCTCTTAAAAAAATGGGTGCCTTTTGCTTTGGTATTGTTAGCTCCGGTAGCCGTAAACATTGTATTGTTTCATGTTTTTCTTGAGCCCGCAACCATTGCTCCAGGTTTGGTAATATTGATTATCAATATTATACTTATTTATACCTATTGGGATAAATACAAAACCCTGTTTGGATAATAATTAACTAATTTATTACCAAGGCATATCTTTTTAGGTATGCCTTTTTTTCTTTATTTTTGGGGTTCTTATAACTAAATAATCTTATCATGAACTTTTCAAATAAAAATATTAGCCTGTCCCGACACTTCGGGAAACTCCACATTACAGATATCAGATTTGTGAGTAAAAAAATTCTTTTTTTGCTTTCATTATTATTGATAATTTCTTGTAAAGAAGAAAAAACCGACACTATAGCTATGGATATAAAATACCCAACTACAAAAAAAGTAGATACTGTTAATACTTATTTTGGAGAAGAAATAAAAGACCCGTATCGCTGGTTGGAAGATGATATGTCCGATGAAACGGCTCAGTGGGTAGAAGCTCAAAACAAATTGACTTTTGGCTATTTAGACCAGATTCCTTACCGTGACGAGCTTAAAAAACGTTTGGAAAAATTGTGGAATTACGAAAAGTATTCTGCACCTTTCAAAGAAGGCGACTATACTTATTTTTATAAAAATGACGGATTGCAAAATCAGTATGTGGTTTATCGCCAAAAAGCAGATGAAGAGCCTGAAGTTTTTTTAGATCCTAATACTTTCTCTGAAGATGGTACAACCTCTTTGTCAGGATTGTCCTTTTCAAAAAATGGGAAATTAGCCGCGTATTCCATTTCGGAAGGTGGTTCCGATTGGCGAAAAGTTATCGTAATGGATGCTATTTCCAAAGACATTAAAGAGGATACATTAATCGATGTAAAATTCAGTGGTATTTCATGGAAGGGTAATGAAGGTTTTTACTATTCAAGTTACGATAAACCTAAAGGAAGCGAATTGTCTGCAAAAACAGATCAGCATAAATTATACTACCACAAATTAGGAACTTCGCAAAAAGATGATGAACTTATTTTTGGTGGCACCGATGCTGAAAAAAATAGATATGTAGGTGGTGGTGTAACAGAAGATGAAAGGTATTTGATTATCTCGGCATCTACTTCTACTTCTGGCAACAAGCTTTTTATTAAAGACTTACAAGATAAAAATGGCACATTAAAAACAGTAGTTGACAACTATGATAGTGATTCTTACATCATAGATAATATTGGCAGCAAATTATACATTGTAACCAATATGAACGCACCAAATCAGAAAGTGGTTACTGTAGATGCTTCAAATCCATCTTCTGAAAATTGGAAAGATTTTATTCCTGAAACAGAAAATGTATTAAGTCCAAGTACTGGTGCTGGTTATTTCTTTGCCGAATATATGGTCGATGCGGTTTCAAAAGTGTATCAATACGACATGGACGGAAAACAAATACGAGAAGTAAAATTACCTGGAGTGGGTTCTGCAGGTGGCTTTGGTGGAAAAAAAGATGCTAAAGAATTGTATTTTTCTTTCTCAAATTATACCACACCAAGCACTATTTATAAATTTGATCCAAAAAGTGGTGATTATGAAGTCTATAAAAAACCAGAAATTACAGATTATGACAGTAATGACTATGAGTCAAAACAAGTATTTTACACTTCAAAAGACGGTACAAAAGTACCAATGATTATCACGCATAAAAAAGGACTGGAATTGAATGGCAAAAACCCGACTATACTTTATGGTTATGGTGGATTCAATATCAGTCTTACACCAAGCTTTAGCATTGCTAATACGGTTTGGTTAGAGCAAGGTGGAGTTTATGCCGTGCCAAATTTACGTGGTGGTGGAGAATACGGAAAGGCATGGCACGATGCTGGAACAAAAATGAAAAAACAAAATGTATTTGACGATTTTATTGCGGCTGCGGAGTATTTAATTGCCGAAAAATATACTTCTTCCGATTATTTAGCTATTCGAGGTGGTTCTAATGGAGGATTGTTAGTAGGTGCAACCATGACTCAACGTCCAGATTTAATGAAAGTGGCATTGCCCGCCGTTGGTGTGTTAGATATGTTGCGTTACCATACGTTTACCGCTGGTGCGGGATGGGCTTATGATTATGGAACAGCCGAACAAAATAAAGAAATGTTCGAGTATCTAAAAGGGTACTCCCCAGTACATAATGTAAAAGAAGGTGTCGAATATCCTGCAACTTTGATTACAACGGGAGATCATGACGACCGTGTTGTGCCTGCCCATAGTTTTAAGTTTGCAGCTGAATTACAGGACAAACAAACAGGTAATAATCCAACATTGATCAGAATTGAAACCAATGCTGGTCATGGAGCAGGAACACCAGTTGCTAAAACCATTGAACAGTATGCCGATATTTTTGGATTTACATTACATAACATGGGGGTTAAAGAATTAAAAGCTGGTTTTAAGGATTGATTAGCCCATCCCTAGCCCTTCCCCAAGGGAAGGGAATTTAGTTTGGTAATTTTTATAAGTCCTCCCCTTTTTACAAGGGGAGGTGCCGTCCCGATAGCTATCGGGAGGCGGAGGGGTTAAAGTGCCTTTAAGTTAATGCCAAAATTCAATAATTGTTTACAAAACTCTTCAATAGGATACATGCTCCAAGTAATAAATATTTCCTTTAGTTACCACAAAACACCTGTTTTACAAAACATCAGTTTTAACGTAAAAAAAGGAGATGTTTTGGCTGTTGTTGGTGAAAGTGGCTCCGGTAAAAGTACATTGCTAAAGTTACTTTACGGAGAATATGATCTAAACGAGGGGCAATTGCTTTGGAACGACAAAGAAATTCTTGGACCAAAATTTAACTTGATTACTGGCCCAGAATATATAAAATTCTTATCTCAGGAATTTGATTTAATGCCTTCTACCACAGTTGAAAAGAATATTGGTGAATTTCTATCTAATTTTTATCTCAAAGAAAAAAAAAGACGTACAGAAGAATTGATTAAAGTTGTAGAGTTGGAAGCTTTTGCAAAAACAAAAGTCAGGTTTTTAAGCGGTGGACAGAAGCAACGTGTTGCTCTTGCCAAGGCACTCGCCAAACAACCTGAAGTGCTATTACTAGATGAGCCTTTTAGCCATATAGATAATTTTAGAAAACGTAGTTTACGAAGAAAATTGTTTGCCCATTTAAAAGAAAACAATATTACTACCATTGTTGCAACACACGATCAAGAAGATGTACTTTCTTTTGCCGATAATATGTTGGTTATACACGATGGCAAAAAGGTTGAAATGGATACACCACAACAATTATTTACGAATCCTAAAAACAGTTTAACAGCTTCTTTTTTTTCGGAATTTAATGAGTTTAAAATTTCAGAGATTTCAAATTCAAATAAGAATGATACTGTGATAATTTATGCTCACGAACTTGAATTGGTTAAAAATTCCGATCTAAAGGTTACAGTAAAAAAATCATATTTTAAGGGAAATTATTACTTAGTTGAAGCTGATTTTAAGGGTAGAAATATTTATTTTGAAAATGATAAAAAGTTGGAAGAAAATCAGAAAATTTACCTTGAAATTGACAACAGAAATATTGCACAAAGACTTACTTAATAAATTTCATTTACAACAATTTTATCATTAAACTCAAATTCATCCCCAACTTTTTTGCCTAACAACAATTTTCCAATGGGTGAGGCAATAGAAACGGCATAATATCTCTTATTTTCAACTTGTAATTCACCAACACTTATCGCTAAAAAATAGTTGTTTTTGTTGGTGATTACAAGACTTCCCAATTTTGCAATTTTAGAATTATCATCTAACAAAATTCTATCTAGAATTGTTTTCATTTGGTTGATTACCGCGAGTTGTTGTCCCGTTTTTTCCATTTCAAGTTGTAACATAGCTCTGCCCGTTTCGTGTTTATCACCTGCACTGCTTTTGGTTTCAGAACTTAGTGCTTTTTGATTTGAGGAAATAATTTTGTTCATCGTGTTTTCGCGTTCGAGAACGTAATTTTGGCAAGCCTCAAAAAGTTGTTGTTTAATTTTTATCATTTCAAAATTAAGAATTAGACCTACAAGGTCTTGGAGACCTTGCAGGACAAACAAACTTCTTAAAACATAGTGCGTATGACCCAAAAACACCATGATGCGAAATAGAAATTGTAGGCATTTGTTTTTGATTTAACCTCGGAATTCCATTAGTATCTTTTTCTATTTTCACTTTAGATATTGGAATATCAAACCGGTTAGAAATTGCAGATTTTAAATTTTTATAAGTAGTTTTATTTTGAACCTCGTAAGTATCATTGTTTAACTTAAAGAAATCCACGGAAAACGACTCATTAATATTCAACAAGGCAATAGTATGAATACAATCATTGGAAATATTTGATGTGGTAAAATAGGTGCTGTTGTTAATTTGAACCTTATGTTGCTCGGCACTAATATCACATTCAAATTTTTTTGGTGCAAAAAAACGAACACTATTTTGTCTGCTATAAATTTTATAAGCACTTTCTTTCATACTCCATAATAGCCAAACCATCTCAAAAGAGTTTTTTGCATTTTTGATATATTCTTGTTCCTTTTTTGTGAAAATTTTCTCTAGAAAACCATTTCTCTTCCAATTGCTTTGGGTTCTGGCCAAGTTTAAATCGACAATATCGTTTCCAATCATTTTTCTGCTAATTTGGTTTCGATAATTTCCATCGCGGCTTTTACAGATAACATTTTTTCCATGGCTTCATTGTCAATTTCTATGTCGAATTCGTCTTCTACATCTAAAATAACATCCACTAAATTTGCAGAATTTATTTTTAAATCATTAATAAAATCGGTTTCCTCTGTTAAATTTTCAAAGGCCGCTTCATCTTGAATATAGGGTTTTACTATTTTTTTTAGAGACGTTATTAGAGTTTCTTTATTCATTTTTTTTGTTTTCTATTATCTATTTGGATGTTGAATTGATGCGGACACCCCTATGGTCCCCTCTAGGGGACAATCTTCAATTAAATTTTCTAAAAATAACACAAGCATTTACATCTCCAAAACCAAAACTGGCTTTGGCTATCAAATTTAATTCTTTTTTGATCAATACCTTTGGGATTTTATCTTCATCAATTAAATTTAATATTTCATGATGTACATCTTCACAATTAATTGTTGGGGCAATAAAACCTTCTTTTAACTGAATAATTGACGCTACACTTTCAATAGCTCCAGCGGCGGCCAAACAATGCCCAACCATGGATTTTGTGGATTGAATATAAGGGAAATCCTTCCCTTTTCTATTGAGTGCTTTTACCCAATTTTCAATTTCATCAGGGTCTTTACTGGTTGCAGTTAAATGTCCGTTGATCAAATCTATTTCTTTAGCATTTATACCGGAATTTTCAACTGCTTCTGATATACAACGCTGAACGGCTTCTGAATTAGGTGCTGTCATTGTACCCCCATTTCGTTGTCCGCCTGAATTTACCGTACCTCCAAGAACCTCGGCATAAATTGTGGCATTTCTTTCTAACGCACTTTCTAATGATTCTAATAACAAAGCTCCTGCTCCACTTCCGGGTACAAATCCAGAAGCTGAAGCACTCATGGGTCTTGAACCTTTTTCTGGGCTGTCATTGTGCTTATAAGTCATCACTCGCATGGCGTCAAAACCGCCCCAAAGATATGGGCCGTGATCACTACAACTACCAACCAACATGCGTTTGGCTTTGCCATTTTTTATCCTTTCATATCCCATCAGAATAGCTTCCGTTCCTGTTGAACAGGCGGAAGAATTGGTACTGACTTGATTTCCCAATCCTAACATTCCACCGAGGTAGGCACTTACACCACTCGCCATAGTTTGGGCAACAACGGTACTTCCTAAACGCCTTACTTGTCCATCATCCAATTTATAAATGGCTTCCCTGAATTTTTCAATACCAGATGTTCCGGTTCCGAAAATAGTGCCGCTTTCAAAATCTACATTTTCATCATTTATTGATAATCCTGCATCTTTCCAAGCATCAGTTCCTGCGATGCAACCATATAAAATTCCCGAACTGTTAAAATTTCGCAATTGTAAATCGGTAAAATATTCAGACTTTTTTTCTTCTGAAATATTAGGAATTCCGCCAATGCAACATGAAAAGTTCAAGTCTGCCAATTCTTGGTAAAACTTGATTCCCGAAACACCGTTTTTTAAGGCATGCGTGAAGTCAGCAACACCTACTCCGTTCGGTGCAACTACACCAAGACCCGTTATAACAACTCGATTTTTCATTTTATCATTCCAGAAATAAAACCTCTACAAACTAATTCATCAGAGGCATTTAGCATTTTTACTTTGCACTTTAACTTGTTAAACCTAAAATATTCTTTCTCGGAAATTACAGTCACCTTATCTTCAGGAAATACAGGAAGATAAAATTCAATGGCCTGAGAAGTCAAAGCTATTTGTGGTTTATTTTTATCAAAATTTTCGTTTTTCAATAAGTAAATCCCCAAACAAACAACACCAATTTGTGCCATGACTTCGGTCAAAATAACCCCTGGTGTTATCGGGTTATCTTTGAAATGACCTTGATAAAAATATTCGTCTTTTTTAAAAGTGTAATTTCCTTTAATTCCATTTTCGGAAATATCACTCAATTCATCAACAAACAGAAATGGTTTTTGGTAAGGTAATAATGATATGATTTCTGATACTGTCATATTTTATTCGTCATTCAATTTAAAAAGTTCATTTGCTTTCACAATGCTCATATTGTTATTATTAATTGTCAAAAAATATTATAGCCCAGCTTACACTTTAAATGAACCACCCCGCCCATAATATTATCAGCTAAATAAAAATCTTTTGTTCTGGGCACCCCTCCTTGAAAAAAGGAGGGGAATTGTCGCGTTTCCTCAATTATAATTCAACAATTTTTCAAACTAAAAAACCATCAACAGCGTTAGTTCCCCTCCTTCGGAGGGGTTAGGGGAGGCTTTTTCAACTTATATGCTCCCCTCCATCTACGGGAATAATACATCCGTTTATCCATTTCGCTTCCTCCTTGCACAATAAATATACCACATTGGCTACGTCTTCGGGTGTTGTTAATCTTTTAAAAGGATTGCGTTTTAACGTATGTTCTTTTATTTTTTCACTTCCCGGAATTGCCCTTAACGAAGCTGTATCAGTAACTCCCGCTTGTATGCAATTTGCTTTTATTCCAAATGGGGCAAACTCTAAAGCTATGTTTCTGGTAATTGCTTCTAAAGCGGTTTTTGCAGCGGAAACAGCCGCATAATTTTGCCAAGCCTTGGTATTTCCCTCGCTAGTAAAACTAATAATTCTAGCATCTTCTGCAAATAATTGAGCTTCAAATATGGCTTTTGTCCAATCGTACAAACTAAATGCCATGGCATCTAAAGTTAAGTGGAAATCATCATTTTTCAGTGTTGGTTTATCTTCAGATATCATTGGTTTTAAATTGCCTTTTGCCACACTATGCACCAAAACCTTTATACTTCCTTTATCCGAGAATTGTTCAATTATTTGAGTTCTTGTTTCTTGTTTAAAAGCGTCTTCATTAAAGGTTAACATTTCAACTCCCGTTGATTTAATTTCAGAAAACTTTTTTTCAATTTGTGGTAATTCTGATCTTCTGTTTCTATGGACGATACAGATATTGAGCCCATGTTTGGCTAGTTTTTGTGCGGTTGCCAATCCCAATCCGCTGGAACCTCCTAAAATCAAAGCCCATTCGTTATGTTGAAATTCTTTTACCATCGTAATAAAATTCTTTGTGCTGAAAAGCCAGGGCCAAAACTTAACATCAATCCAATATCGCCTTTGGGTAGATTTTGATCCATAAAACGTTCCAACACATATGAAACCGTTGCACTGGACATGTTTCCGTACAGTCTCAATACTTCTTTAGTATCATCAATATTTTTACCCAAGGAACCAAATAATTCTTCAACGGTTTGCACGATTTTTTTCCCTCCAGGATGAAAAACCAGATGATCCACATCTTCAATTTTCAATTGATTTCGTTCTAAAAAAGGATGTACAATCTTGGGAAAATGATTGGCAATAGTTTCTGGAACGGATTTATCTAAAATCATTTGTAAACCTGTATTTCGTAATTTAAAACCCATCATATTTTCAGCATCGTAAAAATGATACATGGCATCATCCAATATTTCAGGACCCACTTCATTTTCATAGGAAGATAAAATTACGGAAGCCGCTCCATCGCCAAAAATAGCGGCACTCACAATATTTACCATAGAATAATCTTCCAATTGAAAAGTAGCAGTTGGCGATTCGACCGCAATAACCGCAGCTCGTTTATTCGGATTAGCTTTTAGAAAATTTTTGGCATAGATAATCCCCGAAACCCCGGCAGCACATCCCATTTCGGTTACGGGCAACCTTATAATATCTTGACGCATTTTTAAACTATTGATCAGATATGCATCTAGAGAAGGAATCATAATTCCCGTGCAACTGACCGTAATGATAAAATCTATATTATTAGGTTTTAAACTCGCTTTTTCCAACGATTTTTTCAACGCCGATTCTGCCAATTTGATAGATTCACGGACATAAATATCGTTTTTTTCTTCAAAAGAAGAATTCAAAAAAACTTCATGAGCATCCATAATGGAATACCGTTTATCAACACCTGCGTTTTCAAATAACTTAATTACTTTCCGCTGAAAACGCTCCTCTTGACCAGTCAACCAAGTTTTGATATAGGGTAATATCTCTTTGGTTGTTCTAGTGTATTGTGGAAGTTGTTTTGCAACTGATGTTATTTTAACGCTCATGTGGGTAGTTTATCTGTTTTTCCGTTTATGGTTGTTCTGTTTAGACATCATACTTTTTTTCTTTTTTTTCGTACCTCGTACTTTTAACCTCGTACCTTTTTTAGAATCCATTGAAATCGAAAAGCCCATTTCCAATTGAGTTCACTTTTTACATTCAGTTGTTTTGACATTTTTTCTAAGTCTTTTCTTTTAAAACCCCTTAAAATTGATGTTAATCCATCTTGTTTTACCATTGGATTTTTTATGAACAAGCTCAATCCTTTAAATAAATAATATGCTAATTTATGACGGTGAAGATCATTTACCAACACACCCAATTTAGCTTTTCTTAACTGATTTGAAAGTAATTCTATCAATTGATCTTCTTTAAAATGATGTAGAAACAAAGTTGCCAACACCAAATCATATTCTAATGACTTGAATTCATCCGAAAAAATATCCTGTTGAAGATAGGTAATTTCTGGATACTCTTTTGACAATTCTTTGGCATAGTTTATTGTATAGCTATTGGCATCAACACCTATCAATTTAAAATTGTAATTATTTCTCTTCAAATAATCAGATACGATTCTTAACATATCACCATTACCGCAACCCAAATCGACAATGGTAAGTTTTTTGTGTTTTGGATGGTTTTTAAGTATTTTTTTTAATGCATTTAACGTTACATGATTTCCGCCCAGCCATTTATTTATCGTAGCCAACTGGTCTAATGTATTGTAAAGATGCTCTCCTTCCATCGAAAAATCATCCATAATTTCAATGGCTTCACTTCTATTTTTTGTGTCGATTAAAAAGTTCATGAAGCAGTCAGAGGTTTACCATGGGTTTTTTTGATGATTTTTGGCAACATACCCGGAAAACGTTGCAACCCGAAAAGCATTAATTCTGAAATAGAATTTATGTTAAATAACCTCGCAATAATGTGACCCGCTTTTAATCTTGATTTGAATTCATTATTCCATTGCTTTTCATATTTTTTTTCCATTTGAATTCGTGATATATTGTTATCGAAAAAATCTAAAATCAATTCGGAAGCTATTTTGGCACTATGTATAGCCATACTCATCCCATTGCCACATAAAGGGTGAATCATTCCTGCTGTATCACCGCACATAAGCATATGGTTTTCTATAGGTTTTTTAGAGGAAAAAGAAACCTGACCAATGGTTAAAGGTTTTTCAAAAACAGCTTTAGAATTTTCGAAAATATCTTTTAAATAGGTGTTTTTATACAATACATTTTGTTGAAAATCATCAATATTATTATACTTTTTAAAGGCTTTGTAATTGGTAATATAACATAAATTAATACTGCCGTTTTCTACTTTTGAAACGCCGCAATAACCACCTTTAAAATTGTGAAGTGCTACCAAATCTTCAGGAAAATTTCCTGTTACATGTGTTTTAACGGCCAAGTAGGGCGACTCGTTTTTAATAAATTTTCTGTTTAATTGCACATCGATATTTGAGCGTTTTCCATAAGCACCAATAACCATTTTTGAGCTGAATTTTTTCTCGTTTTTTGTAAAAACAGTAAATTCATCATGCTGAAATAAAACATCTACCACTACATCATGAATTACTCTGGCACCATTTTCAACTGCTTTTTTTGCCAATAAATGATCTAAAGTGTATCTGCTTATCCCAAATCCGCCCAGCGGTAATTTCGTCTCTAATAATTTACTTTTAATAGTGCTAATAGCAAAATTGGTGATTTTTTTTGCACCAGAATCCAAAGGGTTTATTCCTAAATATTTCAAATAAGGTAAAACTTCGTTTGAAATATATTCTCCACAAACTTTGTGTTTGGGATAATCGTTTTTTTCAATAACCAATACTTCAACCCCTTGTTTTGAAAGATGCAAAGCACTAATCAGACCCGCTAAACCGCCTCCAATAATGATTACTTCTTTCTTTTGGAACATATTACTTTTTATCTACAAAGTTCACTTCAATTTTAACGGTATCGGACATGACCCAACTACTCTCGCCCACTCCATAATCCAGTCGATTAATTGAAAAGTTTGATTTAAATAAAATTAAACTCTTAGTTTCACGCACTTCAAGTGGAATAACAATGGTTTTTGTCGTTTTTTTAATTGTGAGTTTAGCCGTTAATTGATACTTATTGCCCGATTTTTTTTCAATTTTAGTTGAAGTCAATTTTATGGTACTGAATTTTTCAACATCGAAGTAATCGGCGGTTCGTAAGTGTTTGTCCCTTTTTTTGTTATCTGTGTCAATCGAACTTACTTGAATTACACCCTTAATATAACTATTGTCCAAATTATCCGCGTCAAAATTGGTAGAAATGTTAACCTTATTAAAAGTGCCATCCACATAAAAACCCATGTTTTTGATTTTGAATTCTATAGCTGGCGGTCCTAGTGATTGTTCTTGAGCAGAAACACTACATAAGCTTAAAAAAAATAGTATATTTATTACGATTCGCATAATTATTATTAATTTTAAAAATCTTATTCTTTATTTATACCTACAAGGTCTTCAAGACCTTGTAGGATAACTTTCAAGACTAATCCATTAGTTGTGCTAATTCTTTGCCAACTAGAAAACCTATTGCAATACCCATGCCACCCAACCGTACGCCACAAGCTACATGGTTACTCAACTGTTCAATAATTGCTTTTTTTTGATTTCCAACCCCCATAATACCACTCCACCGGTGTTCAACTTCAACAACTTTATTTGGTAAAATTGTAGTCGATAATAATTCCTCTAGCTTACTTTGTATTAATGTTGTTTGAGCGAATTCTGTAGTTTCTTCCGCTTTAAAATCCAAATTTCGCCCACCTCCCAATAATATTCTGTCATCAATATTTCTAAAGTAAAAGTAACCTTTATCTAAGTGAAAAGTGCCACTAACGGATAAATTTTTAATCGGTTTGGTAATCAGTACTTGTGCTCTGGCCGGTTTTACTTTTAAATGAAGTAATTTATTCGCAAAGCCATTGGTGGCAATCAACAATTTATTTGTTGAAAATTCGCCAATATTGGTTTTTATTTTAACGCTATTTTTCTGTTCTGAATAATTTTCAACAGTACAATTATTGAGTATTTTAATACCTTTTGACTGTGCTTTTTGTAATAATGCCACCATTATTTTACCCGTGTCTATTTGTCCTTCAAAACGGTTAAAAGCAAGTTTGTCACTAACTTTTAAAAAATTGAATTTATTGGCAACGAAAGAAAAAATATCTTGTTTAAAAATAGGTTTTAACAGTTGATTAATCTCTTCTTTTTTCTCAAGACAATCGTTAAGAACGATTTCGTCATTGAACAATTCATAACCTCCAAGTTGTTGAAAATCAATATTTTTATCACCCAAATTTTCACGAAGTAAATGTAACCCTTCCCATCGTTTTTTAACCAATTCATAAGCTCCTTGTTCCGAATGAGTTTTTAAATCGTCTATAATTTCAGATAAGCTCCCAAAACAGGCAAATCCCGCATTTTTGGTACTAGCTCCTTGAGGTAATATTCCTTTTTCAAGAATGAGAATATTAGCCTTTGGGTGCTTCTCTTTTAAAAACAAAGCAGTGCTCAGTCCTACTATACCACTTCCAACAATGGTGAAATCAACATTGGTGAACCATGATTTTATTTCCCAATAACTTAAATTCATTTTTAGATCATTGATTTTTTAAAGATAGAATTTTTTATAGAATCAAATAATTGGTCATACCTATCAAGCGGATTAACCCCGAAAGGGCTATGCATCATGATGCATAGCCCTTTCGGGGTTTTACTAAAATTAAATTCATATTTTAGTGCAAAATAACAGAAAATGAATAAAATAAGATGTGCTTGGTGCGGCAACGACCCACTCTATATGGCTTACCACGATACCGAATGGGGTGTACCCGTTTATGATGACGATAAACTATTTGAATTTTTAATTTTAGAAACTTTTCAAGCGGGACTGAGCTGGATTACCATTCTGAGAAAAAGAGAGAATTTTAGAAAGGCTTTTGATAATTTTGATTATAAAAAAATTGCGAAATATAGGGAGGACAAATATGAGTCTTTACTCGAAGATTCAGGAATTATCAGAAATAAATTAAAAATTAGGGCTACTATTTCAAACGCCCAAGCTTTTATGAAAGTTCAGAAAGAATTCGGTTCTTTTTCCAGTTATATCTGGAAATTTACGGATGGTAAACCGATAAAAAATAATTTTAAAAAATTATCGGAAGTTCCTGCTACAACCGATTTGTCCGATAAACTTTCCAAAGACTTAAAAAAACGCGGATTTAAATTTGTGGGCAGTACCGTAATATATGCACACATGCAAGCTACTGGCATGGTGAATGATCATGTAACCAGTTGTTTCAGGTATGATGAAGTTTAATCTGAAAATAGATTTTTTAAAAAAACTAATTGTTACTAGGCACTTCCTTAACCGGCACAAATATTTCCGTAGTTAAATTGGCTGGATTAGGTGTATTCATAGGGTCATTATGATATACTTCCATTGCAGGGACACCTTCAAGAGGTTCAATGTTATTATTCTCGGCAATGTGTTTTTCAGATGTTTCCCAAGCTTCTTTTAGATTTTTATAATCCCCTTTTAAAGTAGTTTTTAGAGCAGTAAATGGTTGTAACATACCCGTTAAAATACCACTATCCCTATCGGTAATTACACGTTCGGTTACTGGCACAGCACAAGAAAAAATTACTGCATTGTTTTCTTCGTCATACTTATGGTATAAGTTAAAAAGAGGTCCTGCCGTTGTGATATTGTTTTTTTGGGCATAAGCACTTACTTTTGGCATCATCTCCGCCATTTTTTGGGGCATCTCTTCTATTTTACATGAAGTTGTTTGGTATAAATAATAACCGCCGCCATGTGTGGTAATTCCGTTTATGGCAACACTATATTTTTGCATTTCGGCCAGTACAACACTGTCCAATTTTGTCAAACCTTTTTCATAATCTGGTCCTATTTGCTTGTCCATTCCTCCCATAAGAACCATAGATGCTTTTGATATAAAATCTAAATCACCTTTCATGCCCCAAGTAACTTCTGTACCATTTTCAACAGGATTAAATTTCCAATAAACGTTTGAAGTCGATTCCCATGGCGAAATAAAAGTAATTTTTTGGCTGATGCTATCTTTAGCTGTGGAAAGTGTTTCCATATTGCCTTCACCAACTACATCCCCTTTCCAACTATACGAAGCTCCTTCTCCACTCGTTGTTGCTCCATAGGTTAATTTTGCTTCTGGGTCTTGCCCTAACCATGGCGACCATTCTGGCCAATTTTTATAATCGTTAACCTTATTATAAACAACTTCGGCAGGGGCATTAATTGTTCTAGTGCGTTTCACATTATAATTATTTTCTAAAGTGGCTACATAAATGGCACCAGCTACAACAATCAGTACCAATAACAATAATATGTATTTTAAAATCTTCATAATGAAATGTTTAGAGTTAGTTTGTGTTACAAATATAAAGATTTATATCGATTTTAAATACTTTAGAACTTCTCTTGCTTAAAAAATATCCTTATTATTGTTAAAATTTTATGAATGCAAGGAATTGTTACTAAGTCAACTGGAAGTTGGTACACCGTAAGGGTTGATGACGAAACGGTTATTGATTGTAGGATAAAGGGGAAATTCCGCCTAAGTGGTATTAAAAGCACAAACCCCGTTACAGTTGGCGACGTGGTTAATTTTGAAATGGAAGCTGACAATGAAAACGGCATAATTACCAAAATTCACGATCGTAAGAATTATATCATCAGAAAGTCGGTAAACCTTTCTAAGCAGACCCATATTATTGCAGCCAATATAGATCAGGTATTTTTATTGGTCACCTTAAAGAATCCGCCAACATTTACCACATTTATTGACCGTTTTTTGGCTACCGCTGAAGCGTACTCAATTCCCTCAGTAATTCTATTCAATAAAATTGATTTGTACAGCAAAGAACTGTTGGCAAAAAAACAAGAACTTGAAAAAACATACAGAACTATAGGTTACGAATGCTTGGATGTTTCTGCAACTGAAAAAATAAACATTGATAAGCTAAAACTCTTTATGAAAGATAAAGTGAGTATGTTTTCAGGGCATTCGGGAGTTGGTAAATCTACATTGATAAACGCCGTTTATCCCGAATTGGCTTTAAAAACCGCCGAAATATCCACCCAACACAAACAAGGGCAACATACAACCACTTTTGCAGAGATGTTTGTGCTGCCTTTCGGAGGCTATATTATTGATACGCCCGGTATTAAGGGTTTTGGAGTGGTAGATTTTGAAAAATATGAAATTGGTGATTATTTTCCTGAATTTTTTGCTCTAAAACAAGATTGCAAATTCAATAATTGCTTACATGTTAACGAACCCGATTGTGCCATAAAAAAAGCGGTGGAAAATGATGAAATAGCACAATCTAGATATATTAGTTATCTGCAATTAATTGAGGGCGAAAACGAAAATTATCGAGTGGATGATTGGGGTTAGTCTTGAGGATAAACCAAACCTACTTTACCTCGAACTTTATCTAAAATTGAAATCAAATCCAAACTGTTTTGATGAGACCAAAGTTTACTTTCAATCTGATTGTTTCTAATGCAATTATGGCATTCTTCAATTTCGTGTGAAAACCCGATTCCAGTTGTCGGTAATTCGAACTTTATTTCTTCATTATTTTTTACCATAGTATAACCTTGTGCGACGTGCCATTGATTGTGAATATAAATTTCACCTTCCGAACCACTGATACAAGCAATCATTTTAGATTTTGACATAAAACTACTATACAATATAGCCTGAGCATCTTCGTAATGAAATAGCATCGACGATTGCACATCGCACTTTGTAGTATTATGAAAAATAGATTTAGCCAGAATTTCCTTTGGTTTCCCTAACAATGCGTAGGCTAAAAAGGCTGGATAAATCCCGATATCTAAAATGGCACCACCACCTAAATTCAAATTAAAGACTCTGCTTTCCAATAGGTGTTCCGATTTGAATGAAAAATCGGCTTTTATGTATTTTATTTCACCTATTTCTCCATTGTCAATTCGCTTTTTAGCCTCTACGAAAGTTGGAATGAACCGCGTCCACAATCCTTCCATAAAGAACAGGTTTTTTGACTTAGATAAGGCTATCATTTTTTCAGTTTCTTTTCTATTGATAGCCAATGGCTTTTCACATAATACGTGTTTGCCATTTTCCAAAGCTTTTAAACTTAATTCGCAATGTGAACTGTGAGGTGTGGCAATGTAAACGATATCAATATTTTCATCCTGAAATAATTCATCATAACCGCCATAACTCTTTTTGGAATTGTGTTGTTGTGCAAAAGCTTTTGCCTTTTCAATATTTCTTGATGCTACGGCATATAATTCAGCATCTGTTACCAAAGCTAAATCACTAGCTAATTTGTTGGCAATGTTTCCGCACCCTACAATGCCCCATTTTATTTTAGATGTATCCATAATCTTGTAAAAGAACAATATTACAAAAGTGCTATGGATTTCACGCAAAGGACGCAAAGAAAAAAATTAGCAATCCCAAGAGCTATCGGGACTCCAAGTAATGTCTACTAATTGGTTGCCTAAAAATTAATTTTCAATGCTCTATCTTTCAAGTCACATACTTTTTATATATTTAACCCAACACCCAAAATACCAACGTCTAACGACTAACTACTAACAGACTACCCATGACAGATTACGGTTTCCTATCCATTTTACCACCAGTATTAGCCATTATTTTAGCCTTAAAAACCAAACAAGTTTATGTATCCTTAGTGCTGGGCATTTTTTTATCATGGTTAATTATGAGCGATTGGAACATTCTGGAAGGAACTTTGTCGACATTGGAGGCTTTTGTAAACGTTTTTAAATCGGAAGGAAATACCAGAACCATTATGTTTAGTGCCTTGGTTGGTGCTTTATTGCTCTTTATTCAATATTCTCGTGGTGTTGAAGGTTTTGTAAATAAATTGAACAAACTGATTGTTTATTTTGAAAATAAGCAAAGTGGTTATAGCCGTGTGGTAGTTCAATTATTGGCATTTTTTACAGGAATGGCTTTGTTTGTGGAAACCAGTATTAGTTCCTTAACAGTTGGCACCATTTACCGTCCTGTTTTTGATAAGCTAAAAATTCCCAGAGAGAAGTTAGCCTATATCGCCGATTCAAGTTCGGCTCCTTCTTCTATATTAATTCCCTTTAATGCTTGGGGTGCCTTTATTATGGGCTTATTATTGACCCTAGATATTGAAAATCCTTTTGGTGTTTTGATGTCTTCTATTAAATATAATTTTTATCCGTTGTTGGCCTTGCTAATGGTAGTCGTTATAATTATCATAAAAAAGGATTTTGGACCAATGGCAAAAGCCGAAAAACGGACTCGCGAAACTGGGAAACTATTAAATGATGGTTCTAAACCGATGATTTCCGAAGCGGTAACTTCTTACAAACCTAAAGAAGGAATAACTGCCAGGGCCTATAATATGGTTGCTCCGTTGGTTACGATGGTGATTATGATGCCCGTTTGGTTGGCATATACAGGCTGGAATAATGTTACAGAATCCATTTCTTGGTGGAATCATTTTGTAACCGCCCTTGGTGAAGGTTCTGGTTCTTCTTCTGTGCTTTATGCAGTTACAACTTCTATAATTGTTGCCATGATTTTATATCGTTCTCAGGGCTTGATGCGAAGTAAAGAAATGGTTGATTTAATCTTAAAAGGAATTAGCGAATTAATGCCGTTAGCCTTATTAATGTTATTGGCATTTGCCATTGGTGATGCCTGTAAGGCGTTGGGCACGGGACAATTTGTTGCCAATTGGTCCAAAGATTGGTTATCGCCCGAATTTTTACCTGCGATAGTATTTATAATCAGTTCTTTTATTGCTTTTTCAACAGGTACTTCTTGGGGTACTTTTGCCATTATGTTGGCAATTTCCATCCCTATGGCAAATTTGCATGGTTCTGACATTACTTTAGTTGTTGCGGCTACGTTGGGTGGTGGTATTTTTGGTGATCACTGCTCCCCTATTTCAGATACCTCGATCATTTCTTCCATGGCCTCTGCTAGTGACCATATTGACCATGTGCGGACACAATTGCCCTATGCTTTAGTTGGTGGAGTAATTACCGTTATTTTATATTTGATTTTGGGCTTTGCGATGAATTAAGTCTAAATTAACTCCTTCTGATACAAATTATAAACACCAAGTGGTAACTTTTTCTGTCCAACTTTTACAAAACCTTGTTGCTCATAGTATTGACAGAGTTTAAGATTTGTTGAATCACAGTCCAACCTCAAATAATCATAGTTATCTTTTTTAGCATCCTTTTCTATCTTTTTAACAACTTCCGTTCCTAAACGATTTCCAGAAAATTTTTCACTAATAACCAGCGAGTGAACATACTTCGCTTTATCATTCATTGCTCCCCAATAGGTCAAATCTTTATCCATTATTCTAACCATACCCATTAATTCTTTGTTGTCATTTTCAATAAAATAAAATTCGTTATTGGAAAAACCTTCTTTTACCCAATTCACTTTTTCTATCGGCGGATTTTGCCAATAGTCCCATTGCTTAATATTTTTTTCTGCCAAAGTTTTGGATGCCGATTTTAATAAGTCAAAGGCTTTATTTATTTTTACGACATGAGCCAGTTTTAAGGTGAATTTCATAAAAGTTAACTAAAGGTATATGCTATATGTTATGGAATACAAAGTTTTGAGTTTATGACAAGTTTTAACAATATCGAGCGGATTCATCTTCCCGATAGTGAAATTGAAGAATAGTCCAATCTACATAAATTGCATCTATAAAATTGATACAATAATTTAATTTTTCAAATCCAAATAGTAAACTTTTGCCGACTCTTCAATTTCATCATCAATGCTGCCGTCATATTTAAAGCTATGAGTTCGCCATTCGTTATCAGGTTTATAAAACTGAAATGTGAAACGAATAGGTTGTCGGTCAAATTTCACTAAATAACTCATCAAGATAAAACTATCCGAAAGTTTTTTTTCTACAATCAACTCATAACCATAATATTTCCCTACGTAATCCTCATCCAAAGTTCCTAATTGTTGTTTTAACTGTGTAATCGCATCTGTCGCACGATTCATCCATTTGTTGTTTGAGTAAAGATTATCTAGTGCTTTTGATGCCCCTTCATTTTTATAATCCGTAAAAAATTTAGAAACTATTTCTTTTGGTGAATTTTGTGCAAAACTTATCAATGAGAAGGAAACTAAAATTATTGTTAAGTAGGCTTTAAGAAGTTTTGTATTTTTCATATTTTGTTTTTAATGTGTAGCATCAATAATATTAACGCAATATAGCTATTCTTTTTTTTAATTCTAATTAGAATTTAAACTTACCTTTGCACAATCTATGGAAGAAAAAAAAATACATAAAGCGGGGTTTGTAAACATCATAGGCAACCCAAACGTAGGTAAATCAACGTTGATGAACGCCTTTGTGGGCGAGCGTTTGTCCATAATCACCTCAAAAGCACAAACTACACGCCATCGTATTCTAGGTATAGTTAATGGCGATGATTTTCAAATATTATTTTCAGATACACCAGGAATTATTAAACCTGCCTACGAATTGCAGGAATCCATGATGGATTTTGTAAAATCTGCTTTTGAAGATGCGGATGTTCTTATTTATATGGTTGAAATTGGTGAGAAAGCTTTAAAAGATGAAGAATTTTTCAGCAAAATTACCAATGCTAAAATTCCCGTATTGTTGTTAATTAATAAAATTGACAAATCAACACAGAATCAACTGGAAGATCAAATGATCTATTGGCAAGAAAAAGTACCAAATGCTAGGGTGGTTCCTATTTCTGCTTTACAAAATTTTAATATTCAGAATGTATTAGAAAATATTATACAATTGTTACCAGAATCGCCACCATTTTACCCGAAAGACCAATTGACCGATAAGCCCGAACGTTTTTTTGTAAACGAAGCCATACGTGAAAAAATATTAGTGCATTACAAAAAGGAAATTCCTTACGCTGTGGAAATTGACACCGAAGAGTTTGTTGAAGAACCTAACATTATTAAAATTCGCTCTATCATTATGGTAGAACGTGAATCACAAAAAGGAATAATTATTGGCCATAAAGGTGCAGGACTTAAACGTGTAGGTTCAGAAGCTCGTCGCGATTTAGAAAAATTCTTCGGCAAGAAAATTTATCTTGAACTTTATGTCAAGGTAAATAAAGATTGGCGTAGTAATCAGAATCAGTTGAAGCGGTTTGGGTATAAGGAGTAGGTTTTGAGGTATCGGGGAAAAAATTAACGGGTAACGATTTTTGAATTCGTTACCCGTAATCATTTTAATTTAATATCTCCTGTCTAAAATCTCACTTCTATTTAAAGAGTCCACCCCTCTCTATATTCTCGCTTCACATATTTATTTGCCGCGTCAAAATTTGTAATTTTCATATTTTCGGCATCCCACAATAATCGTTTTCTTCCATTGTATTTTGAACCACCCCAGAAACTTGTTTTATCCGCTTTAGGATCTATCTCAAAATAAGCTTTTAGGGCTAAATTACCAATAAGGATACTTTCAGTAAACGGTCCCGCATAATCAAACGACGAACTAAGCTCTGCATTGCCATAACCAGCCATGCACGCATTTACCCATTGTAAATAATGCCCTTCAGGAACTCTGGCAATGGTTTCTTCAACTTCAAATTGCTCATTTAACGACAATGGTAGTAATCTTGGGTTAGCACCATAACAATCGGCCAATAATTTTCCTTTTGAGCCAATGAAAAGTACCCCACCATCCCAGTTACCAAGTGCTTCATCATCACCCAATTCATCAGGGCGTTCTGGTAAGAGTCCTCCATCCATCCATGAAACTTTTATAGTTCCTTTGCCATCCGTTCTTGGATAACTTAAATGTATTTTACTGGAATTAGGGAAACTCTTCGGATAATCTGCAGTTTCAAACTTTCCTTTAAAGGAGTCTGAAACACTACATTCTACCGTATTGGGATATAAAATAGGAAGAATTCGATAAACAGGATCCATGATATGACACGCCATATCGCCCAATGCACCAGTTCCAAAATCTGACCAACCTCTCCAGTCAAAGGGTAGGTATGCATCATTATAATCACGCATTTCTGCCGTACCTAACCAAAGATCCCAATTTAGCCCTTTTGGTATTCTATCTTTTTTGGTCGGTGTTTCTAATGCCTGTGGCCAAATAGCTCTGTTGGTCCAACATTTAACGGTGTGGACATCTCCTATAATACCCGTATCGTAAATTTCTTTCATTTTCCGCACTCCATCACCAGACCCACCTTGATTTCCCATTTGGGTAACTACTTTATATTTTTTTGCAGCTTCAGTAAGCATTCTGGCTTCCCAAATATCATGTGTTAATGGTTTTTGAACATAAACATGTTTGCCCATTTGCATGGCCATATAAGCCGCAACAGCATGGTTATGGTCGGGGGTTGAAACGGAAACCGCATCAATATTCTTTCCCTCTTTTTCCATCATTTCCCTAAAATCTTTATAATATTTGGCTTTAGGGAAAGATTCTCTGGATTTTACCGATTGTCTATCATCTACATCACAAAGACCTACAATATTTACGTTTGGACTTTTGGCAAATTCCGCAATATCACTTTGTCCTTTACCGCCAACGCCTATTCCGGCAATATTTAATTTATCGCTTGGCGGAATATAGCCGTTACCCCCCATAACATACCTGGGGATAATACTTATGCCCGCAGTAGCTACAGCAGTTTTTTTAATAAACGATCGTCTGGTTGAATTACTTTTTTTGCTCATTTTATGTATTTAAAATTTTGAAACTTCTTTATATGCATTGATTACGGCCAATTCTCCCTCCTTATCTTTCATAGAATTTCCGTGTTCCATTCCTAAAATACCCTGAAAATTTTTGGAATGGATAAATTTAAAAATATTTTTATAATTAATCTCACCTGTTGTGGGTTCTTTTCGTCCTGGATTGTCACCAATTTGGAAATAGGCTATCTCATCCCAAGATTGTTCTATATTGGGAATCAAATTACCTTCTTGTATTTGTTGATGGTAAATATCGAATAATACTTTACATGATGGCGAATCAACGGCCTTACAGATTTGGTATGCCTGGGGCGATTCTGACAAAAACAAACCTGGGTGATCTCTAAAATTTAAAGGTTCTAACACCATGGTTAAATTATGGGGTTCTAAAATGGCTGAGGCTTGTTTTAAGGTTTCAACAACATGTTCTGTTTGGTATGCCATATTTTGGCGTAAATCAACATGCCCCGGAACAACGGTCATCCATTTGGCATTTACTCTTTTCGCCACCTCAACAGACTCTTTAATTTCCGATAAAAATTCAGCTCTTTTTTCTTTATTCCCCGAAGCTAAATTTGCTTCTTTCCAATAAATTTTATGAGCTACAAAAACACCCATTTCAATACCTCTTTTGCCCATAATACTGGCCATGGCTTCTTGTTCGGAAATTGGTCGATTTTTCATTCCGTTATCTTCAAAAGCTGTAAAACCTTGGTCAGCTATAAAGTTTAGCTGGTCAATAATATCGGCACCTGCCATTTTTGCAAACATTCCTGCATGAGGAGCATATTTTAAGGGAAACTGATTTTTATAAATCGTTTTATTTGACTTAGCAAATAGGTTTAAGGAAGAACTTGTCAATGCAAATGTACTTGCAAGTGCGGTTTTTTTAAGAAAATTTCTACGTTGCATTTTTGATTAAGTAGTTTGTTTTTAAGTGATTTACTTCCCTCCATTATGGGACAAATTAATAGGGATTTTTATTCCAATTCCAACAATTCAATATTCCTAAACTCCACGGGGTGGCTTTCACTTTGTAAGGAAAAATAGCCCCCCTTAATAGGTTGTCCAATTTTTTCTTTAAACTCTGCATTATAATCATCCATATCTCCACCTCCATATTGAGGTTTTGAATATCTCAAAACTTCTTTGTCATTAATTTTATGAATAATTAAAGAATCACTATGCACCTCAACTTCTAGGTTTACCCATTGTTCACCATAATAAGTATCGGAAGTAGAATTATTACAATGTGCCGTTACTAATTCGCCATCCATAACCACATTAGTTCCTGGTGTACAGAGATTTCCTGTTGATCTGGCTTGGCCTTCAGTAATTCCGCCCAACATTTGCACTTCAATGCTAAGTGGAAATTTTTGGTCTTTAGCCATTTTCTTGGGATCTTCACAGTGAACCATAACACCGCTGTTTCTAGTTGCCCAACCTGGCCCATCTTTAATTTGATCTCCTGTAAAACGATATTGCATTTTTAATCGGTAATTGGAAAAAGGGGTTTTGTAAAATAGATGACCAAAAGCATCCTTAAACTCACTATTATAACCGTCATAAGAAACCTTTATCACACCATCTTCTACTCGAAACGTGTTGTGGATATTATCACCATAATCATATCCTCTAATTTTAGGTGTCCAGCCCTCTAAATCTTTACCGTTAAATAATGAGACCCAATTTTCAGTAACTTTTTCTTCAGCACTTTCTGTTCTATTTTCAGTTGTATTTTCATCATCGGGTTTAGCTTTACAGTTAAACATTAGCACTGCAATTGCACTTACCGCTATTAATTTTATTTTTTTATTCATTTATTTTATTTTTATAAAGACCACGCCCTTCCATTTGTTTCGCTCAAAGGAATACAACCTCTTTGCTCTCCTGGTATTGGTTCGTAAACTAACACATTTTCTCCAATTTCTTTACTGGTTTTATATGCCCAAACGGCTCTGCCCCGCAATCCTGTTAAGGCTTTAAAAACAGTATTTTCTTTATCGGTAAAGGCTTTTTGTTGTTCAGGTTTGCTTCTTAAATATTTTGACAATAATTTGTCAAAATCTTCCGTTTTTAAAGAATTTGGTCTGTTGTTTAACACCCCTAGTTCTTCCATAATAGCATCAATACCGCCTTTATAGCTTTTTTTTCCTTGATCAGTGGAAGTTTTCGAAACATATAAGTCAATAAATTCAGGGACATTTACGTCTAATGCTCCAGGTGTTGCTTCCGTTTTGGGCAAAATTAAATCGACTAAATTTCTTAAAACATAACCTTGTTCAACCGATAAAAAAACGGGGGTCCATGAGGTAGCTTCTGTTTTACAACTTTGCAGCATTCCTAATATTGAAGGTGTAACTGCTACGTACCCTAATGACAATCCGATTCCTCTCAATGCATCTCTTCTATTCATAATTTAAGCCTTTTTTGATTTGAATTGTTTTACGGCATGTTGTGCAGCTCTTGCAGTTAAAGCCATATAGGTCAAAGAAGGATTTTGGCAACCTGCCGAAGTCATACAAGCCCCATCGGTAACGTAAACGTTAGGGACTGTATGAATTTGATTATTGGCATTAAGTACTGATGTTTTTGGGTCTCTTCCCATTCTAGCAGTTCCCATTTCATGGATTCCAATGCCAGGTGCATGTCTTGTATCATAAGTGCTAACATCTTTAAAACCCGCTTTTTCTAACATTTCCGCAGCTTGTTGTTTAATGTCTTCACGCATGGCTAGTTCATTTTCTTTCCACTCTGCGTCAAATGTGACCGTTGGCAAGCCCCAATCATCCAACTTTTCATAATCTAACGTCATTTTATTTTCATGGTATGGTAAACATTCGCCAAAACCTGTAATACCCATTGACCATTGACCGGGTTCTAAAATCGCTTCTTTAAATTCTGGGCCATAAGCCAGTTCTGCCACGTGTTCTGCAATGCCGTACCTTCCACCACCGCCTTGATAACCATATCCTCTTAAAAAATCCTTTCTTTCTGTTTTTTTATCACCTAAGTTTCTGAACCTAGGTATATAAATTCCGTTAGGTCTTCTTCCTTTATAATACATATCCTCATATCCCTCAACATTGGCACGTGCACCAGCCCCTAAATGATGGTCCATAATATTATGGCCCAATTCACCAGAATCATTACCTAAACCATTTGGAAATCGATCTGATTTCGATTGCATTAAAATGGAGGCAGAAGCAATTGCAGAGGCACAACAAAAAATAATATCCGCATTAAAAACATGCGTTTCTTTGGTTTCAGCGTCAATTACTTTTACTCCCGTCGCTTTTTTTAACTTATCGTCATAAATAATTTCATGAACTATGGAATTTGGCCTTAAAGTCATATTCCCCGTGGCTTCGGCAGCTGGCAACGTTGAAGCATTACTACTAAAATATCCCCCGAAAGGGCAACCTCTGATACATCTGTTTCTATATTGACAATTGGTTCTCCCATTGTGTTTATGGTCACCAGTAATATGAGCGGCACGACCAATAGTCAGTACTCTATCATCATAATTACTGGCAATTTTAGACTTGAACTCTTCTTCTACACAGGTCAATTCCATCGGAGGACTAAAAATACCATCGGGCAATTGTGGTAATCCTAATTTTTCTCCACTAACTCCTATATAACTCTCAACATAATCGTACCATGGAGCAATATCTTTATAACGTATCGGCCAATCGACACCGTGACCATCTTTGGCATTAGCTGTAAAATCCAAATCGCTCAAACGATAACTTTGGCGACCCCAAGTAATGGAACGACCGCCCACATGATAACCACGCATCCAATCGAAACGTTTTATTTCATTGTAAGGATGTTTTATATCATCAACAAACCAATGTTTGCTTTCTGCACTTGTGGTATAACCGGTCCTAGCTTGTTTCTCTTGCCTTTTTTGCTCTTCAACTGTGGTGGCTCCCCTTAGTTCCATATCCCATGGATCATCGTTCATAGTTGGGTATTCTCCATGTTTAACCATTCTACCTCTTTCCAGCACCAAAGTTTTCAATCCATTTTCGCACAATTCCTTTGCAGCCCAGCCGCCACTAATTCCAGTTCCAATTACAATGGCATCATAATGTTTTTCAAGCATGTTATTCGGTTGTTTTTCAATTAATTAACCCATTACCGCAAATCAGTAATAATATCGTTTAATTAAATATTGAATAATTTTAAAGCCTAAAATTAATCAAATTATTATTATTCTAATGAAACTTTTGTAATTTTATCATTCTAAAAAAACTAAAACAACCAACATTATGATGAGAAATTTATTTTTTATGTTGGCTACACTTCTTATTGTGGCTACATTAATTACTTCCTGTAAAAAGAGTACTCCAAAAACTGATGAAACAACAGAAAATGTTTCTATCGAAGAAAAAGCACCATTTTTTAAATTGTCATTAGCCCAATGGTCTTTACATAGAGCTATTAGAAATGAAAAAACATTAGATCCTTTAGATTTTGCTAAAAAAGCCAAAGAATTGGGGTTTGAAGGCATTGAATATGTTTCGGGTTTATATAGTGACAATTTGAAAACCATGGGTATGGAAGCTCTTCAAGATTCTTTAAAAGCAAAAAGCGAAGCTCATGGTGTTAAAAATGTGCTGATTATGGTAGATGGTGAAGGAAATCTGGCTTCAACTGATGAAAAAGAAAGAAATGAAGCTATTGAAAACCATAAAAAATGGGTAGATGCCGCGGCATTTTTAGGTTGCCATGCCATACGTGTAAATTTAAGCGGAGCTAAAGAAAAAGAGGCTTGGATAGAATCATCTGTAAAAGGATTGGGTAAATTAGCCGAGTATGGAGCCACTAAAAATATTAATGTTATTGTTGAAAACCACGGTGGTTTTTCTTCAAACGCGGAGATGTTGAGCGAGGTTATGACTAAGATTAATATGGATAATTGCGGTACCTTACCTGACTTTGGTAATTTTTGTATCACAAAAGAAGATGGAGAATGTGTAGACTCATATGATAATTATAAGGGCACAGAAATTTTAATGAAACATGCTAAAGCGGTAAGTGCTAAGTCTTATGATTTTGATGCAGAAGGGAACGAAACCAAACTTGATTATCCTCGCTTATTACAAATTGTAAAAGATGCAGGCTATACTGGATTTATCGGTGTAGAATATGAAGGAAACCGCCTAAGTGAAGAAGAAGGTATCCAGGCCACAAAAGACTTATTGATTAATGCCTCTAAAAGTTTAAACTAATTAACCTAACTATATTATGAATGAAATAAATAAAAAAAGGCTTTTTTACGCTTCTTGTACGGCCTTATTAGTTACCTCAATGACCTTTGCCATTAGAGCAAGATTGGAAACTGTTTTTGGACCAGAAGGTGTTGGTCTTACTTTAGAGCAAATAGGTTATGCTTTTACCCCTGCCTTTTGGGGTTTTACGCTTGCTATGATAGTTGGCGGCCCATTAGTAGATACACTGGGAATTAAAAAAATTACGTGGGCAGCTTTTCTAATGCATGCCGTTGGTATTGTCTTAACAATCCTAGCTAAAGACATGACCTCGTTATTTATCGCCACGCTTTTCGTAGGTATTGGTAATGGTTTGATTGAAGCTGCGTTAAATCCGATGATTGCTTCTATGTATCCTGAAAATAAAACAAAAATGCTAAATCGTTTTCACGTTTGGTTTCCTGGTGGAATTGCCATTGGAGGAGTTATGGGATGGCTGGTAATGGATAAAATGGGGCTAAGTTGGCAGGTTATGGTTGGACTGTTATTTATTCCATTAATAATTTATGCATTTATGTTTTTTGGACAAAAATTCCCTGTTACTGAACGTATTGAAATGGGTGTAAGCAACAAAAAAATGTATTCCAGTATTTTCAAACCCCTATTTCTATTTATGGTTTTTTGCATGTTGCTTACGGCAGCGTCAGAATTAGGAACCACACAACGTATTGAATCTATCTTAAAAGATTCTGGTACTGTTGCTTTATTAGTGCTTGTATTTATTAATGGTATAATGGCTGTTGGTAGGGCATTTGCAGGTCCAGTTATTCACAAATTGTCACCATCAGGCATGTTACTGTTCTCGGCAATATTTACCTTTATTGGTTTATGGTTGCTTACCGTTACAACTGGGGCAATGACCTTTGCAGCGGCAGGTGTATTTGCTGTAGGTGTAACCTTCTTCTGGCCAACAATGCTCGGTTTTGTAGCGGAGTATTTACCAGATACCGGAGCATTGGGCTTATCTATTATGGGTGGTGCAGGCATGTTATCCGTGTCTATAGTTTTACCTATTATGGGTAGATTAATGGACGAAGCCAGTGCACATGAAGCACTTAGAACAATGTCAATATTACCAGCAATTCTTATTGTTGCGTTTATAGGACTTTTTATCTATATGAAAAATAGAAAACCAAAAACAATTCAAGAATAAAAATAAATAAATTCATGCCAAAAAAAATAAGATTAGGAATTTTAGGTGGCGGTGGCGATTCATTAATCGGTGTATTACATCGTGTGGCCTCACAGATAAATGATAATTACCAAATTGTAGGAGCTGTTTTTAATCCAGACCATAATGAAAACCTAAAGTTTGCCAAAGAAATTGATATTCCTACCAATAGGATTTATAAAGATTTTGACACATTAGTTGATGAAGAATTAAAACTTCCAAAAGAAGAAAGAATTCAGGTGTGCTCTATTCTTACTCCGAATTTTCTGCATTTTCCAATGGCAAAAAAATTATTGGAAAACGGATTTCATGTAATTTGTGAAAAACCGATGACCACAACCTATGAAGAAGCCAAAACTTTACAAGAAATCCTAAACGGTTCTGACTTGGTTTTTGCCGTTACGCATACCTATACAGGCTATCCGATGACACGTCAAATGCGTGAGATGATAAAAGATGGAGTAATAGGAAAAGTTCAAAAAGTAGATGCACAATATTATCAAGGGTGGATTAATCCCATAATTCATGATAAATCTAAACGTAGTTCAACTTGGCGATTGGATCCTGAAAAATCAGGAATCAGCTGTTGTATGGGCGATATTGGTGTACATGCTTTTAATATGATTGAGTTTACAACAGGCTTACAGGTAAAATCCATATTGGCCGATCTTAATTATTTGTACGAGGATAATAAAATGGATATAGACGGCACCGTTTTAGTAAGATTTGACACCAACGCAAAAGGCGTAATCCGGTCTAGCCAAATTGCTACAGGGGAAGAGAATGGACTGACCATTGCAGTTTATGGCGACAAAGGAGCTTTAAAATGGGAACAAGAAAATCCTAATTTCCTACACCTGCTTACTGATGATAAACCTTTGCAAGTCTATAAACCTGGACATGCTTACAATTCAGAGCTATCTTTAGATGGAACCAAATTGCCTCCCGGGCATCCCGAAGGTATTTTTGATGCCATGGCAAATATTTATTTAGGCGTTGCCAGAGCTATTAGAGGAGAAAAATACAATTCGGGAGAATTCCCAACCATGAACGATGGCGTACGCGGACTTAATTTTATCGAAAGTACTGTAAATTCGCATAAACAGGGAAATAATTGGGTTGATTTAGATTAAAAAGAATTTAACAAATGAAAACAATAAAAGGACCTGCAGTATTTTTAGCACAATTTATGGGTGATGATGCCCCGTTCAATTCTTTGGACGGCCTATGTAAATGGGCAAGTGATTTGGGCTATAAAGGCATTCAAATTCCTACCTGGGAAACACGATTAATAGATTTAGAAAAGGCTGCCGAAAGCAAAACCTATTGTGACGAACTAAAAGGTAAAATAAATTCGTATGGATTGGAAATTACCGAGCTTTCCACACACTTACAAGGTCAGTTGGTTGCAGTGCATCCTGCGTATGATATTATGTTCGACAATTTTGCACCGGACAAGGTAAAGAACAATCCTAAAGCTAGGACAGAATGGGCAGTACAAACGGTTAAAAATGCCGCTATTGCAAGTAAAAATTTGGGACTGAAAGCTCACGCCACATTTTCCGGAGCTTTATTATGGCACACTTGGCACCCATGGCCACAGAGGCCAGCAGGGTTGGTGGAAATGGGCTTTGAAGAATTGGCAAAAAGGTGGTTACCCATTTTAAATGTTTTTGACGAAAATGATGTGGATGTTTGTTATGAAATTCATCCAGGAGAAGATTTACATGATGGTGACACTTTTGAACGCTTTTTGGAAGCTACGGGAAATCATAAACGTGTAAATATTCTCTATGACCCTTCTCATTTTGTGTTACAACAGCTGGATTATTTAGCATATATAGACCATTATCATGAGTTTATTAAGTCGTTCCACGTAAAGGATTCAGAATTCAATCCCACCGGGAAAAAAGGTGCTTTTGGTGGTTACAATAATTGGGGTGACAGAGCTGGAAGATACCGTTCTTTGGGTGATGGTCAGATTGATTTTAAAACCATTTTCTCTAAACTAACGCAATACGGATGTGATGTTTGGGCGGTTATGGAATGGGAGTGCTGTATTAAAAGTCCTGAACAGGGAGCAAGAGAAGGAGCTGTGTTTATTAAAAATCATATTATTGAAGCCACTGAAAAAGCATTTGATGATTTTGCGGGAGCGGATATTGACAAAGAAAAACTTAAAAAAATATTAGGAATTTAAAACCAACTAAATCGATGAAAAAACTAACTATTATTTTACTTGTATTATTGATTTTTTCAGCTTGTAAATACGAAAAAAAAGATATGGCTCAAACAGAAGAATCAAACACAGAAACAGTTGTGGAAAATGAGACAACCGATGAGTGGATCACCTTATTCGATGGAAGTTCTATGGATGCTTGGCGTGGTTATTTGATGGACAGTATGCCTTCGGCATGGTCAATTGAAGATAACGCTCTGGCTTTTACGCCCGTAAAAGGTGGCGGACAGGATATCATTACTAAAGAAACGTTTGAAGATTTCGAATTATCGCTAGAATGGAAAATTTCAGAAGGTGGAAACAGCGGGATATTTTGGAGCGTTTTGGAAGATAAAGATTCACCTATCTACGTTTCTGCCCTTGAGGTTCAAGTATTGGACGATGAAAAACATCCTGATGCAAAAAATGGCACCAGCCATCAGGCAGGAGCATTATACGATTTAGTTTCTCCTTCCGAAAAAGTAGTAAAACCGGCTGGCGAATGGAATTCGGTTGTTATAAAAGTAAACCACAAAACCAATGAAGGTTCATCTAGTTTAAATGGAACTGTAATTGCCACTTTTCCCTTACATGGTGAAAAATGGGATGAAATGGTCGCCAATTCAAAGTTTAAGGATTGGGAAACTTTTGGAAAAACACATAATGGGCATATTGGACTGCAAGATCATGGAGATAAAGTTTGGTTTAGGAATATTAAAATTAAAAAATTATAATGATTAAAAATTTCCTCCTTTCCACTTTAGTTTTATGCCTTTTCGGGTGTAAAGAGACGGCAACAACAGATTCGGAATCCGATTCAAAAACGGATTCTGCCGCAACAGTACAAAATCAGGAAAAAGAGCCTACCAAACCTGAAGAAACGGAAATTTGGGAACCCAAACCTCCAAAAATAAGTATCGATGAAAATGGTGTTCCTTCCGATGCTATTGTACTTTTTGATGGTAAAAATATGGACGAATGGATTGTGGATAAGGATTCTACCGAGGCCAAATGGACGCTTAATAATGACGGCAGTATGACAGTTAAGAGCGGTTCCGGAAGTTTACAGACCAAAAGAAATTTCGGAGATATTCAATTACATCTCGAATGGAAATCCCCTACTGAAATTGTCGGCGAAGGTCAGTCCAGGGCCAATAGCGGTGTATTTATTCAGCAACGTTATGAAGTTCAAATTTTAGATAATAACGACAATGACACTTACGTAAACGGACAAGTGGGTGCAGTTTACAAACAATCTATACCAGCTGTAAATGCGGCAGCACCCACAGGAGAATGGAACAGTTACGATATTATTTTTCATGCCCCAAAATTTGATGCTGACGGTAAAAAAACTAAATCAGGGACCATAACCGTTTTGCACAATGGCGTTTTGATTCAAGACCATTTTGAAATTCAAGGAGCGGTAGCTTATATTGGTTGGCCAACCAACGAACCACATGGTGATGCTCCGATAATGCTTCAAGATCATAACGACGGTAGCCGACCTAGTTTTAGAAATATTTGGGTCAGAGAAATTTAGACGTTAGACGTTAGACGTTAGACGTTAGACGTTAGAAAAGTAAAAATCAAAGCTCAAGCATCAAATTCAAACTATTGAAATGAGTATCTTTTTGTTTGTTATTTTGGAAGAAAATTGCAATAACAAAACGACCGAGAGAAAATAATCTGTGAAGCTAAATAAATTCCAAAAATTAAATTCCAAATCACAACAGTTAAAATAGAGTATCGAGGTAACATTCAAAAATTGCCATGTCGAATTTTTAATCATAAATTAATTATTTTTAGCTTACGCTCCTTGCAATAACAATCATATCAAATGAGTTAGTTATATTAAACCGTTTACAAATTTAAAAATTAGCCTTAATTAGTGAAATTCGTGTTCAACAGAAAAACCACAAACCTTTAACATGAAAGCCGTAATCCAAAGAGTAAGGCACGCTTCCGTAACCGTAGATAACAAAATTATATCTTCTATCAAAAATGGATTATTGGTTTTATTGGGTATTACTGAAAACGATTCTAAAGAAGATATTAAATGGTTATCTAAAAAAATACTAAATCTCAGAATTTTTAATGATGAAGCTGGTGTGATGAACAAATCTTTAATGGATTTAAATAGAGAAATTATTATTGTTAGTCAATTTACACTGATGGCAAGCACAAAAAAAGGAAACAGACCTTCATACATTAAAGCAGCAAAACCCGAAACTGCTATTCCTATTTACGAGCAATTTATTTTGTTTACAGAAAAAGAATTAGGTAAAAAAGTCGGTACAGGAATCTTTGGAGCTGATATGAAAATTGAATTATTAAACGATGGTCCTGTGACCATAGTAATTGACACAGAAAATAAATCATAAAATAATATTGAAATTAATACGTTTTTTGTAAATATTAATATATTTGCATTATAACAACCCATGCTAAGCACAATATTGCTATGATTTTTAAAAAGTTTTTACTTTTTATACTATTACTTTCTTTTCAATTTACTTTTTCACAAGATTTTGATTATAGTATTTTAGCTATCCCAGATAGTTTAAAACAAAATGCCAATTCAGTTGTGTTATTTGATGATACTAAAATTGAATTAGAATCATCAAGAAAAATGGTTGAAAGTTATAAAAAGGCTGTTACAGTACTTAATAAATTAGGAGATCAGAATTCTCAAATTGTAATACACTATGATTCCTCAAACGATATAAAAAATGTAAGAGCCTACATTTACAACGCTTTAGGTACTGAAATTAAAGACATAAAAAAACGCGATTTTATAGACAGAAGTGCTGCTGACGGTATTTCTTTATTTAATGATGGCAGGTTGATTTATTACGATTATGTACCAACCTCCTACCCATATACCATTTATTACGAATATGAAATTGAATCTTCTAACACAGCTTTTATTCCTAAGTGGTATCCTTATGACTCTTACAATCAAAGTGTAGTTAAAAGTAGTTATCAAATTATTTACCCCAATGATATAACGATTCAAAAATCGGAAAAAAACTTTGATAATTTCAAAATTAGAAAATCAGAAAATCCAAACACACTTTCTTACGAGATTAACAATTCCCCAGCCATAAAATATGAGGAATTAGCTCCATCCAGATTAAAGATAATGCCTTGGCTTATTGTAGCCAGTAATAAATTCAGACTGGAAAATGTAGATGGCTCTGCCAATAACTGGCAAGAGTTTGGCAAATGGATGTACGATAATTTAATTATAGGACGTACCGCGTTGCCCGAATCTACTAAAAACAAGATCAAACAAATGGTTGCAGGCATTGAAGACCCTGTTGAAAAAGCCAAAATAATCTATAATTACGTACAGCGAAAAACACGATATATAAGTGTTCAAGTTGGCATTGGTGGTTGGATGCCTATGTTAGCGGAAGATGTTGACAAGCTAAGCTATGGCGATTGCAAGGCTCTGACCAATTATACCAAATCTTTGTTAGATGAAGTTGGCGTAATCTCATATTACGCACCTGTTTATGCTGGCAATACCAAAAGAAGCATGGAAAAAGATGTGGTCTCCGTACAGGGTAACCATGCATTTTTATACGTGCAGGGAAAGGATAAAGATATTTGGTTAGAATGTACCAGCCAAACAGTTCCCTTTGGCTATCAAGGTACTTTTACGGATGATAGAGAAGTGTTATTAATTACTCCAGAAGGTGGTAAGCTAAAACATACTGGGGTTTATAAAAATGAAGACAGCTTCCAAAATACTGTTGCTAATTATAGAATTAGTAATAATGGTGATATAGATGCAGAAGTTGAAATCAACTCTGGTGGCATTCAATATAGCAATCATTTTAACATCGAAAATGATTCAAAAAGAGATATCGAAGAGTATTATAAATCTGATTATTGGCCGTACATCAATAATATGACCGTAAACAATTATAATTTCAAAAATAATAGAGATAGCATTATTTTTACTGAAAATATTGAAATTATTGCTTCAAAATATGCATCCTTTAGTGGCAACAGAATGTTGTTTGAGGTAAACGCTTTTAACAGAGCGTTGGAGGTTCCAAAACGTTATCGCAACCGAAAACTGCCCTTTGAAATATCGAGAGGATTTATAGATAAAGATGAATTCAAAATTTCATTACCCGCCAATTACAAAATTGAAGCTTTGCCCAATACCATCAATATTGAAAACAAATTTGGAAGTTATCAATTTAGTATTGAAAAAATTGACGAAAACAAACTGAAATATACGCGAATATTTATGCTTAATGAAGGTATGTATCCCGCAAAAAATTACAAAGCATATAGAGACTTTAGAAAAACAATAGCCAAACAGGATAAATCCAAAATCGTACTTATAAAATCAACCCCGTAAATGTCCTCGTTAAGGAATTTACAAAATATTACATTTATGAAAAAAATAATTATCACCGCACTAATAACGTTATTAAGTTTACCTGCAATTGCACAAGATGCTAAATTCGGAAAAGTAGATAAAAAAGATTTACAAGAGAAGTTCTACCCTTCTGATTCTTCGGCAAATGCAGCAGTGTTATACAAAAAAAGAAGGACGTATTTTGAATACTCTCAAGGCCAGGGCTTTAGACTGGTAACAGATATACACGAACGCATTAAAATTTACAACAAAGAAGGTTACAAATGGGCAACAAAAAAAATAGCATTGTACCAGGATGGCGATAATGAAAAAGTCTCTGTAAAGGCCAATACTTTTAATTTGGTAAACGGAAAAGTAGAAAAAACAAAGCTTAGTAAAAGCGATATTTTTGACGAAAATATAAACAAATATTGGAGCCGTAAAAAGTTTACCATGCCCAATTTAACAGAGGGCTGTATAGTGGAATGGGACTATACTATAACATCTCCCTATTATTGGCGTATAGATGATTTGGAACTACAATCTTTTATTCCAATAAAATATATAGAATCACAAGTAGAGGCTCCAGAGTATTTTATTTTTAAAAACGTTTCAAAAGGTTTTTATCCAGTCAATATAAAAAGAAGCACAAAATCTTCATCCATTACTTTTAATAATAAAGAAAGGAATGGCTGGTCAACCTCTAGCACATCTTTTAGCCAAAGTAAATTAGATTTCCAAACCAATGTTACTGAATGCATATTGCAAAATGTTCCAGCTTTAAAAGATGAGCCCTATGTAAATAATATCAATAATTACCTTACGGCATTGAAATTTGAACTGACCAGTACTAAATTTCCTGACTCTCCTTTAAAATTTTACAACACCACTTGGGAAGATGTTACCAAAACCATTTATAAGAGCAGTAATTTTGGCGATCAGTTGGATAAAAAATCACATTTTAAAGATGATTTAGCTTCTTTAATTAACTTGACCGCTCCTGATAATGAAAAAATTTCAAAAATTTTTCAATTTGTAAAAGAAAAAATAAAATGGAATGATTTTACATCCATTTACACTAACCAAGGCGTAAAAAAGGCGTATAAAGAAGGTGTTGGTAATGTAGCTGAAATCAATTTGACATTGGTTGCCATGTTGCGTGAAGCAAACCTTAAGGCAAACCCTATATTAATCAGCACAAGAGATCATGGCATACCGCTTTTTCCTACTCAAGATGGATTTAATTATGTAATTGCCGGAGTAGAAGTACCAAATGGCGTTGTACTTCTAGATGCTACAGAAAAATACAGTACTCCCAACGTTTTACCGTTGCGGGACTTAAACTGGATGGGAAGGATTGTTAGGGAAAACGGAAGTTCAAACGAAGTTAATTTATTTCCGACCGAGCATGCTAAAGAAACCGTCTTCGTTATGGCAAAAGTTGACGCTGAAGGAATATTAACCGGTACTGAAAGATGTAGTTTTGACAATCTGCTAGGGCTAAACAAAAGGTCAAAGCATAACAATTTAGCTGAAAATGAGTTGATTGGACTTTTAGAAAAAGACAACAACAATATTGAAATCGATGATTTTAAACCGATAAATAAAAATGATATTTACAAACCCATATCATATCAATTTAATTTTGAAAGTGATAATCAGGTAGAAATTATAGGCGATAAAATATATTTTTCCCCACTATTGTTTCATACCAAAAAAGAAAACCCTTTTAAGTTAGAGGACAGAAAGTTTCCCGTTGATTTCGGGTCGCCTTTTCAAGAAAAATATAATATTACGGTCACATTACCAGAAGGATATAAGGCCGAGTCAACACCAGAAAGTGTTGCCTATTCCATGCCCGGTGATACAGGTTCTTATCAATTTATATGTAAATCAATTGGCGATAAACTACAAGTTTCATCTGTTTTAACAATGAACACATCCATTCTGGGGGCACAAAATTATGGACACCTAAAGGAGTTTTATAAACAAATTTTAGGTAAGCAATTAGAAAAAGTGGTATTAAGTAAGATTTAACAACCACAATCGGTATTGCATCCTGTATTTTTTTTTGACTTAAAAAAGAACTTTTTAATTAAAAAAAATAGGGCTAAACCAAGTGCAATATATACTAGAATAGACTGTACCATAATCTTAACTCAACATTGTAAAGGTAATAAAAGAAGCCACATACGCCAAGGCGGTCATGCCAAAAAGCTGTAACAAAGGCCATTTCCAACTATTGGTTTCACGTTTTACTATGGCTAAGGTACTGGCACACTGCATAGCAAAAGCATAAAAAACGAGCAAGGACATCCCCACAGGAAAATTGAAACGCTTATCACCGGTTTCCGGATTAATTTCAGCATCCATACGCTGTTTTATAGTGTTGGTATTCTCATCATCTTCTACACTATAAATAGTTGCCAAAGTACTTACAAAAACCTCTCTGGCGGCAAATGAGGTCAACAGGGCTATGCCAATTTTCCAATCATAACCTAAAGGTTTTATGGCGGGTTCTATGGCTTTGCCTGCAATACCGATGTAAGAATTTTCCAGTTTGTAAGTGGCTATTTTTTTATCTAGTTCATCTTGACCAATGCTTTGATTTGCTATTTCATTTTTTACTGTTTCTTCAGCATTTTTAAAAGAAGCAGGTCCGTTAGAAGCCAAAAACCATAATATAATAGAAATGGCCAAAATTATTTTACCAGCTCCGAATACAAAGGCTTTGGTTTTTTCGATAACTGTAAAAATGACATTCTTTAAAGATGGTATTTTATAAGCCGGCATTTCAATAACAAAAAAGCTTTTTCCCCTTACCTTTAAAGTTTTGTTCAATACCCAACCAGATACTATAGCAGCAGCAAAACCTAATAAATACAAAGACATAAGAGCCAAGCCTTGCAAACTAAAAATACCTAATACCCTCTGCTGAGGAATAATCAGTGCAATTAATATAGCATAAACTGGTAAGCGTGCAGAACAAGTTGTAAAGGGTGTAACCAAAATGGTGACCAAACGCTCTTTCCAACCTTCTATATTTCTAGCCGCCATAATTGCAGGAATTGCACAGGCCGTTCCTGAAACTAAAGGCACAACGCTTTTACCGCTCATACCAAAACGACGCATAATTTTATCCATTAAAAATACCACTCTACTCATATAGCCAGTTTCTTCTAATATGGCAATAAACAAAAACAATATGGCTATTTGCGGAATAAAAATAACTATCCCTCCAATACCAGGAATAATGCCTTCTGCCAATAAATTAGTAAAAACACCATCTGGTAATTTGGTTTTTGTCCACTCACTTAAATTCGCAAAAGTTGAGTCTATCAAGTCCATGGGTAAAGTGGCCCAATCAAAAATTGACTGAAAAATCAATAATAATATGAATGCAAAAATTAAATAACCAAAAACTTTATGGGTTAGTATTTTATCAATTTTATGCCGCAATCCAGTTGCCTTTTCGGCATCTGTTGTGTAGGTTTTTTTTAGAATATTATTAATGTATTGATACCGCAGAATAGTTTCTTTATTCTGCATTTTTGTAAGTTTGACTGGATCTGCTTTAAAATTATCAATCCGCTCTTTAAGTTTTTTTGGTATTGATATTAGATTGTGGTTTTGCGTAATTAAAAGCCACGCTTTGTATAAAGACGTATCATTAAAATCTTTTTCTAGTTTTCTAAAAAATTCGGCATCTATCCTATCGGCAATATCCGCAATTTTAAGTGTAGTGTCGTTTTTATAATTTAAAATAGCTTCCTTTACTTTATCTATTCCTAAATTTTTCCTGGCACTAATTAAAATTACTTCTGATTTTAATTCTTCTTTTAGCAATTCAACATCAATAGAAATGCCGTTTTTTTTCATTCTATCCGACATGTTTATTGCTAAAATAGCGGGTATTTCCAAATCTTTAATTTGGCTGAACAAAAACAAATTTCTTTTTAAATTCTCAACATCGGCAACCACTACAACAACATCTGGGTAACTTTTTTTATCTATACTAAGGAAAGTCTGTAAGACGATGTTTTCATCTAAACTAGAAGGGTTTATGCTATAAGTACCTGGCAAATCGGTAATATTCGCTCTGGTTTCGTCATTTAATCTTGTTGAACCTGTTTTTTTTTCTACTGTTACCCCTGGATAATTGCTCACTTTTTGATTTAACCCTGTTAACTGATTAAATAAAAGAGATTTACCAGTATTAGGATTACCTACTAAAGCTACATTTATGACTTCAGTATGTCGCATAAATTTTTAATTTTGGTAACTTTTATAAGTGAAGCGGTTTCTTTTCTAATTGCCAAATGGCTACCGTTTACTCGAATATACAATGGGTCTTTTAAAGGGGCAATCTGTAGTAATTCTACCTCTTTTCCAGGTAAACATCCCATTTCAAATAGCTTTAAAGGTACGCTATCAAAGGGAATGTCATCAATAATTCCAATTTCTCCGACAATAAGATTTGCTAAGGTGGTATTCAATTTTTATTTAGATTGATTATAAATACCGTGCGAAAATACGTAAATTTTAATTAAAAAATATGATAAATATCATTAAAACTACATAATATAAACTGCATTATTCATTCTCTTTTAACAATTGAATATCCTCTATAATTTGTTGTATTTCTTCTTTGTTGGTGCCATCATAAAATCCTCTTATCTGTTTATTCTTATCGACCAAAACAAATTGTTCCGTATGGATAAAATCTTGTTTTCCGCCATCACCTTCATCTAAAACTGCAAAGTATGACTTTCTAGCAAGGTTATAAATTTGTTTTTTGTCTCCAGTTACCAAATTCCATTTTCCATCAATTACACCTTTTTTGTGGGCATAAGCCTTTAAAACCGGAACGCTATCAATATCAGGAGTTACAGTATGCGATAAAAACTTAACCGCACTATCGTTCTTAAAATACTTTTGCAAATCAGCCATATTTGTAGTCATTATAGGGCAAATTGTTTGACATGACGTAAAAAAGAAATCAGCTACATAGATTTTATTAAAATAATCTTTTTGAGTGACGGTATCGCCATTTTGATTGATAAGATGAAAGTCGGAAATTTTATGATTGTATTTAATATGCTTCACCGAATCATCAACCAATCTTGGGTTAACGTCTGATGGGTTATAAATAGGCAATCTCTTTTTAGGACTCAATAAAAAATATCCAACAATAACCAAAATAACAAACAAAATTGCTATTCTGATAATGGTCGGAAATGATTTTTTAAAGAAAGATAAATCCATAAAATTATTTTTTATATATTTGAGGTTCGCTTTGCTCTCCCCAATCCTTTGCAAAGTTATTGCTTATGAAGAAAAAATTACCCCTAATTCTATTAATTTTTTCATGTTTTCTATTTAGTCAAGAAAATTTGAATATACATGATATTTACTTTCAGGAACTAATTTCAATTTCCGAAGATGAATTTGACGTAAATTCAGATTCTAAAGATTTAGATTGGCGAAAATCAGTTATTGAAAAAATTACCTCTGAAAATTATAGAGAGCCCAGTTTTTTAAAGACAGCTATGGTTTTACATATGCTAAAATATAAATTGGGTGATGAAACTTATAATGATAATGTTGATGCTTATTTGTTGAAATTAAATGAAGATAATTCTTCGATGTCCATTAAGGATTTCCAATTATCAATTGAAGAACGAACTGGCGAAGATTTATCGGACTTCTTTAACGACTGGTTTGTTGGCAAAGGCTTTCCTTCTTATGAAATCAGTTGGTTTCAGAATAAAAAAACAAATGAAGTAAATTTTGTTGTATCTCAAATACAATCTGATGCTTCTGTAGCGTTTTTTGAAATGCCTGTACCTATCAAAGTAAGCAATAATAACGGTGATTCCCAAATTATAAGATTAGAGCTGTCTGAGAATAAACAAAGTTTTACAGGTAAACTACCCTTTGAAATTGATAACGTAGTTGTTGACCCCGAACATCACCTAATTAGCAAAAACAATACGGTTAAAAATGGTGTTGACCAACAGGTTTTAAGCACAAACATTTCTTTATATCCCAATCCCGCAAAAAATGCTTTAAATATTCAAAATGGTAGTGATGCCATTGTGGAAAAGATTTCCATTTATGATATGCTAGGGAAATTAGTTTTGGAAGAAAGCAACCCGTTACTCGCTATTAATTTAAAACCATTGTCTTTCGGCATCCATTTGGTAAAAATTGAAACCAATCAAGGTGTGCTGCACAAAACTATATTGAAAGAACAGTAGCTCAGTCGGCAGTGGGCAGTCTACAGTGGGCAGCAAAAAACAGCTCGGAATTTGAGTTTATAAAAAATGGAATCAAGACGGCAAGACCCAAGAATTTGGAAAAAGAGGTGTTTGGCAATAAATGATAATTCAAATAATATTAAATTGTCGTAGGTATTTTAACCATTTCCTTTATCGATTATAATCCTTGACCGCCTTCACATTGACAATGGAAATCAAAACTGTTTGGGCTTTTTTAACTCAAAATCGTTATTCATTAATTCTTTTTTTCTTCCGTCTTCGGTCTTCGATCTTACAAATTTTTTTCAAATCGGGACTCTTAACTCCTAACTCATAACTTTTTTATCAAACTAAAACCTTACATTTGCAAACTGATTTTTAAAACGATTTTATAGCAGATGGAGATATTTATTAAAGTTTCACAATTTATATTAAGCTTATCTATTTTAATAGTACTGCACGAACTTGGGCATTACATTCCAGCCAAAATATTCAAAACACGTGTAGAGAAATTCTACTTGTTTTTTGACTATAAATTTTCACTTTTTAAAAAGAAAATTGGCGAAACGGTTTATGGAATTGGTTGGATTCCGCTTGGTGGATATGTAAAAATATCTGGTATGATAGACGAAAGTATGGATACCGAACAAATGCAGGAAGAACCCAAACCATGGGAATTCCGATCTAAACCAGCTTGGCAACGATTGATTATTATGTTGGGTGGTGTAACGGTAAATTTTTTGTTGGGGATTTTCATATACATTCTAATGATGAACATTTGGGGTGAAAAATATTTACCAAATGAAAATCTAGAGGATGGAATTTGGGTACAAAATGAATTAGGAGAAGAATTGGGTTTACAAACCGGAGATAAAATATTGACGATTGATGGTGAAAAAGTTGAAAAATTCAATAGTCTTTTTATTGAATTTATAAATGGAAATTCTTACACTATTGAAAGAGATGGTGAAATTATTGAAAAAGACATACCCGTTGATTTTATTTCTAAACTGGTAGATAGAGAAAAGGAAGAAGCAAATTTTTTATCGCCTAGAATACCTTTTGTTATTGGTAAAGTAGTTGACACCTTGCAAAATGCAAATAGCGGATTAAAACCCAAGGATTTAGTTGTAGCAATAAATAATAAACCTATTAAGTATTACGATCAAGTTGAAGGCGAGTTTACTCAATATAAAAATGAAAGTGTAAATATCAAAGTAAAAAGGGGTGAAGATACCGAAGATATAAAAGTGAAGGTAGATGAAAATGGTAAAATAGGGGTACTCTCTGGAATTGCAATGAATGATTTGGAAAGGCTTGGTTACTATACATTTGAGACTAAAACTTATAATTTTGCTGAAGCTATTCCAGCCGGTATTAACAAAGCCTGGACAACTTTTTCTAGTTATTTAAAACAACTAAAAAAAATATTTAATCCTAACACGGGTGCTTATAAAGGTTTGGGTGGATTTATCTCGATTGGTAGCATTTTTCCATCCACTTGGGATTGGCAATCTTTTTTAAGTATAACCGCATTTTTATCAATTATGTTAGGTGTAATGAATTTATTACCTATACCTGCATTAGATGGTGGTCACGTAGTATTTACACTTTACGAGATGATTTCAGGAAGAAAGCCAAGTGACAAATTCTTGGAATATGCTCAAATTGCAGGATTTATATTCCTTATTGCCTTATTATTATTTGCCAATGGTAATGATATCTATAGGCATTTGTTTAAGTAAATTTATTTCAAAAAATAATATTATAAAAAATGCCGCCCAATATTTGGGCGGCATTTTTTTCTTTTTTAAAAGGCAAGTTTTAATTCTTTTTAGCATCTTGTTTTTCAGCCCATTCTTTAGCCCTTTTGGCACGTTTTGCAGAACCAGGGTGTGATGACGTTAACGACCCTTTACCACCATCTTCACTTAAATCAGCCAATTTTTGAAAAGCACCTTGCATAGCATGATAGTTCATATTATGCTTTACCATAAAATTAAAACCATATTCATCAGAAGCGGACTCATGAGTTTGCGAGAATTGTGCATTTGCCACATTTTCAACAAAATTACCAATTTCCTCATCTGCTAAAATTTTACCGGCTCCGGTGTTGGCAATTGCCACATCTTTAGCAGCAGAAATAGCATATGCTGATTGGTAGCGTTTTTTGGAGTGACCCAATTTTACATGACCTATTTCATGGCCAATAACACTTAAAATTTCATCGTCGGTCATTAAATCCATTAGACCTGCCATAACCCTAACACTACCGTCAGGGGTAGCAAAAGCATTGACATCCACTACACGATAAACCTTAAAATTTAGGTCTAAACCGTCTTCGGTTTCCAATCCTTTAACCAATTTGGCCAATCTATCTCCATAAGGATCTCCAGCTTCGGCTATGGGATTATTCTCATCCATCCATTTTACAGACTGTAATGATAATGTTGCCATTTCTTCATCCGAAAGGGTGGCAGCTTTTACCACTTTCTTGGCCGCATCTACATTTTTTGTTTTACTTAGTACTTTGCCAAATTGAGCGTTGGCACTCATAAAGGTAAGAGCTATTATTACAATCATTAATTTCGTTTTTTTCATTTCTTTAGTTTTTATGTTTTTTAGTTAAGTTGTTCAAATAATATAAACGCATATTATCTTTAATAATTTCATAACAAAATTGGGTATAAATCACAATATTAACTAACCCATTGGTAGCTAAATTTCAACCCCAGCATTTTGGGGTAGACGTAAAATATTCAAAGAACTCATCTTGACTTTTTCCAATTCCTAAAAATGAGATAAGTCAAGATGAGTTCAAACATAAAAAAACCTCAATGAATTTTACATTGAGGTTCTTTATATTGTAAAAATAAATTTTTATAAATATTAATCTGCTAAGATAATAACGTGGTTATCTTTTAATTCTATTGTTCCCGATTTAATTGGGAATACCAAAATTTTATCGTCATCGGCATGCTTTGTTAACTTACCGGATAACTCATTAAATTCTTTATGCTCTTGAGTATGTGTATGTATTTTAACTTCTCCTTCAGTTAATAAAGAAACTATGGGGGCGTGATTTTCAAGCATTTGAAACTCTCCATCTATTCCAGGTACTGTTACAGAGTCAACATTAGCGTTGAATATTACTGCTTCAGGGCTTACTATTTCTAATTTCATTTGTTTGGTCTTTAGTAGTCTAAGCTTCCGCTAACATCTTCTCACCTGCTTCAATTGCTTCTTGGATAGAACCTTTAAGGTTAAATGCTGATTCAGGTAAATGGTCTAACTCACCATTCATAATCATGTTAAATCCTTTAATAGTATCCTTAATATCAACCAATACTCCTGGAATACCTGTAAACTGTTCTGCTACATGGAAAGGTTGAGATAAGAAACGTTGGGCTCTACGTGCTCTATGTACAATCAACTTATCTTCTTCACTTAACTCCTCCATCCCTAAAATAGCGATAATATCTTGTAATTCTTTATAACGTTGTAATAGCTCCTTTACATTTTGAGCACAATCATAATGCTCTTGACCTAAAGTCTCTACATTTAGAATTCTAGAGGTGGAATCCAATGGATCTACCGCCGGATAAATACCTAACTCGGCAATTTTACGAGACAATACCGTTGTGGCATCTAAGTGGGCAAAAGTGGTTGCTGGTGCTGGATCTGTTAAATCATCCGCAGGTACATAGACTGCTTGTACCGAAGTAATTGAACCTGTTTTGGTAGAAGTAATACGCTCTTGCATAGCACCCATTTCCGTAGCTAAGGTTGGTTGGTAACCTACCGCTGACGGCATGCGACCTAATAAAGCCGAAACCTCAGAACCCGCTTGTGTAAAACGGAAAATATTATCCACAAAGAAAAGTACATCTTTACCTTGACCGTCTCCTGCTCCATCACGGAAATATTCAGCAATTGTTAAACCCGATAAGGCTACACGGGCACGTGCTCCAGGAGGTTCGTTCATTTGACCAAAAACGAAAGTCGCTTTTGAGTCTTTCATTCCTTTTTTATCTACTTTAGACAAATCCCATCCGCCTTCTTCCATAGAGTGCATAAAATCATCGCCATATTTTATAATACCAGATTCCAACATCTCACGCAATAAATCATTTCCTTCTCTAGTTCTTTCTCCTACACCTGCAAATACTGAAAGTCCACCATGACCTTTGGCAATATTGTTAATCAATTCTTGAATTAGTACGGTTTTACCAACTCCAGCACCACCAAACAATCCAATTTTTCCACCTTTTGCATAAGGCTCAATAAGGTCAATAACTTTAATACCAGTAAATAATACTTCTGTAGCTGTAGATAAGTCTTCAAATTTTGGTGCTTCTCGGTGAATTGATAATCCATCTTTTCCTTCTTTAGGAAGATCTCCCAATCCATCAATAGCATTTCCAGTTACATTAAACAGTCTTCCATAAATATCGTCACCAACTGGCATTTGAATAGGGTTTCCGGTAGCTGTAACTTCATAACCTCTACTTAAGCCATCTGTAGAATCCATCGCAATACAACGTACCGTATCTTGACCAACATGTTGTTCTACTTCCAATACCAATGTTGAACCATCTTTTCTATAAATTTCTAATGAATCGTGAATTCTAGGAAGGTCTGAATCGGTTGAAAATTCAACATCAATTACCGGACCAATAATCTGAGCAACTTTACCTGTAACTTTAGCCATTATCTATAATTATTTTGTTTCAATTTTATCTTAATTGTGAACCTTATTAAAAGCAAGGAAAACAATCTCGTTTTACGAGGTGCAAAGGTAATTTATTTAAACGTATTGTAAAAGTGTTTTTTTAAGTATTTTTTGTTTCTTTTTCGAGGTAAGAAAATCAAGCAAAGTGAGCTATAAACTAAAGGACCGTCTAAAATTATTTTAGACGGTCCTCAAATAAAAAAATTATGGTTTTTTAAAAACTATTGTAATGCCGGGTTGTAGTTCGTTGGATAATCACCTGCTTTAGTTGAGAGTCCTGCTTCAACAAAATTTGAACCGTATTTGGCATCAATGGCTTTCATAAATTCATTGGCTAAAAAGGCATATCCCCTAGCTGTAGGGTGTACCCCATCTAAAGAAAACACTCCTCCGGTAACTAACTTTGCCGTAACTGTATAATTTCCATAAGGCAACCCTGTATCTGCCAATTGATTCATTAAAGCATTAGCATCAACAAAAGCTAAACCAGCTTGGTTTGCAACGTTACTAATGGTTGCATTGAAAGCATCTGTAGCTGCTTCTATTTCAGTTTGTTCGCTTGGTAATAAAACCCATTTATCCCTTAAAGGATAAGTTATTCCGTTTACTGCTAACTGACCAGCTGTTGCAGGAGGAACCCCAGCAGTAACCAATTGCGTGTAATAAGCAGTATTTACAGTAGCAATAACATTTGAGCTTGGCAGTACTAGTAAATCGTCTGCGGTTGCTTGTCTTGATTGCCCAAATTGATTGGCATAAATACCCGCAGTAACCGGATCTAAACCTCCACCTTGTAGCACTACCGCGAGTTGAGGAGCAATATTGGGCAAAGATTCATCGTGAATTAAAACAGCACTAGCAGCATCGGTAGCAAAGACCACTTTACGTTCAGGTACTTGCAAAAAATCGAAAGCATTGTTCAGAGCCGCAAAAGTAGCATTTAGGGTAGGTATCAGAGGTCCAAAATCTGGATTGCTCGGATCTAAAGGATTGTAAGGCACAGTTGTAAAATGTGGAATAGCCGTAACGTCGGGAATGTTGGCCACAACACCACCGGCACCGCCAGAGGTTAATGTAGTGACTAAAGTACTAATAGCAAAATCAAAAGTACCTTGATCCGTAATTGGGTCTGAACCATCTCCGCCAGAAATAGCATAACCTAACACATCGTTATTTCCAATCCATAAAGAAAAGAATGTTGGATTTTGAGCCATAGCATCTTCTAAAACACTTGCATTAGGGGTAGATGCCATTCTAACAAAATATGGATTTGCCATATTTGGCAATCCTTGAATATTACCATAACCGTTTGCCAATAAATGAAAACTTTTAGCTCCCGGAACCCCCATATTATTATACGGCCCAGCTGCAATAGCAGAAATTTCTGTAGTGGGCATGGCATCTAAAACAGCAGGACCAGCACCATTAAAAAATAGTCTAGGGGTCGCTACTTGATTACCCCCTAAAAGTAAACCTCCAATATTATCATTAGTTAAAGGTTGTGAAAAATTACCCCCACCCGCTAAAGCAAATTTTTGGGCTAAAATATTAGACAATGAATTTTCTTGAGCCACTTTGAACAAAGCCCCATCGGTATAACCTGCGGTTAAAGAATTACCAACAGCAACAAAAGTTGAAAAATTAGCAGAACCTGCTGTTAAAGGTGGTAGGACAACCTCTTCTGGAGTTTCAACATTGTTATCCGCTAAAACATCGTCAATATCGTTACACGCTGTAAATCCCAAAAGGATTAATAACAACCATATATATTTAGTATTCATAAAATTATTTTTAATTAATCGTTAGTTATTTATTATCCAAGATAAATAGTATTGAGAACCTATAAACCCAGTACCAAATGCGGTAAAGTACTCGTCTCCCAGTAAATTTGTTCCACCTAGTTTAAACGTGGATTTAATACTTGGTATTCTTAAATTAATCTGTGCATCAACCGTATGGAATTCTGGCACAACACCATTTCCAAAAGTGGCTTCCCAGTAATAATCATCACTAAACCTATAAGAAACATTGAACCCGAAGTTTTTAAACAGTTCGTTATTACCAAAACTTGCTTTGAATTTATGTTCTGGCGTATTAAAGTTAGTGGTAAAATCCGGATACTCTTCCTGGTCAAAATCTAATTTTGCATAGGTATAACTACCGCCCAATTCAAAGTTTCCGAATATTTTAGTTGTAATACCTATAGAAGCCCCATAAGAACTGACCGGTGCTTCCGAATTTGTGTAGGTGCTATATGCTTGGTAATCTCCATTAACTATGGCGGCAACCGATAAAGAATTATCACCTACCGTACCATAATATGGGGCAATGACTACTTCTTGTGATATAAAGTCTTTATATTGGTTGTAATAAGCACTTAAATCTACATTTACCCTACTGATTTTAGCTCTATAACCCACTTCAGCAGAGGTTACCTGTTCTGGCTTGACCAAAGATGGATTACCAATTTCCAAAACTGAGGGATTGCCAGTGGCAGCCAATGCCTGTACCGAAGATGCCGTAAACGAATTGTTATATGCCACAGCTCCAGTTTGTGTAATTGTAGCTGGAACCCCCAAGGCCTGTCCTCCTCCGCTTACGTTAAAATCTCTAGAATATCTATCCAAATTTTCAGGTGCAGCACCAACCAAAATAGCCCTACCTGCATCCAAACCTATAAATAAATCTTGAGTAGTTGGATTTCTAAATCCTGTTTGAACGGACGCTCTTATGTTATGATTTCTATTTATAGTAACACCCGCAGAGATTCTTGGGGAAATAAACCCATCAAAAAATTCAGACTTATCATAACGTGCGGACCCCGTTAATTTTAATTCAGAACTTTCGCTTAACGGAATACTTTTCTGAAGTTGGGTATAAACACCATATTCTGAATAATCGATTGGCCCATCTGAATCGGTATATATTGTTCCCGATGAATTTAAACTATATTGTCTGTAAGAGCCACCTACTTGAATATCTACAACATCAATTAAATGACTGAAATTATAATTAGCATCTGAATGGTAATATTTAGAGGCATCTTGAAATTTAGAACCTGTTGCCAAGTTCGGATCTGCTACACTTCTATCAAATGCCGCCTTAAATTCTGGAGAACCTGGCGTATAACGACCACTTTCTGCCTGTGCCCTTGCTGCGGCATGTGCTTGATCTTCAGTAGCACCTCCCAAGGTTGCTTGAACAAAAGTACCTACATATTCGCCAAACCAGGTATTGTCAGGTTTCCATGTTCTATTAATATTAATACCAGTAAAAACCATATCATAAGAATCTCCCGCCCTGTCGTTTACCACATAACCTCTTAAAAAGAAATTGTCATTTTTTATTTCCAGTTTATGTTGTTCTTGGAAAAAGCCATCAATATTATATCTGTTAGTTCCTTGATAAATTGTTGAACCTGTACCTACTTTACCCACATAAGATAGTTCCAAACTATTGCCTGTAATCGGTCTATAATATAAACCCCAGTCTGCTTTAACGCTCTCTGCATTATGGTCTGTCAAATCTTCTTCATTATATCCTGTTCTGCTTACACTGACCGAAGGTACAAGAGCATTGGCTCCAGTAGGTAAAATACCCAAACCTTCCAAAGTTTTGGCAACACTGTTCATATTCGCCGACACTTCATCGCCATACACATTAATACCATCGTAATTTAAATCGGCTCTGGTTCCGCCAGGCGTAGTTTTATCAACTTCGCTAGTTGCTGCCCAGTCCGTACCCTTTAAATAACCAAAGTTTACTTTGGCCGCAAACTTATTGCTAAATTTATAAGCAGCTCTAATACCAAAATCGTTGTAAGGATTGGTACCTGCAGCTTCTTGATTGGTAAAACCTGTTTTATAAGAAACACTTATACCTTGATGGTCAAAAGGGCTTTTGCTTCGCATAAATAAAATACCGTTAAAAGCATTTGCACCATAAAGTGCAGAAGATGCTCCCGGCAATAATTCAACGCTCTCTACGTCTGTTTCAACCATACCAACTAAATTACCAATAGGGAAATTTAATGCTGGTGTAGAATTATCCATTCCATCTACTAACTGCATAAACCTATTATTTGCAAAAGTGGCAAAACCTCTCGTATTTACTGATTTAAAAGTTAAACTATTGGTGTTTACATCAACACCTTTTAAGTTTTCCAAACCATCATAAAAATCTACGGATGCAGTTGTTTTAATATCCCTAACCCCTAATCGTTCTACCGTTACAGGCGATTCAAATATTCTTTCAGGAGTTCTAGAAGCAGAAATCACAACCTCATCCAGTTCGTTAGCTTCAATAAGAGTGAAATTTACTGTTTGTGGATTAGTAGTTACTTCTGATGTAACAGATTGTAAACCTAAAAAACTTGCTTGAAGAGAAAAAGGAGGCTCTTGATCTACGGTTAACCTGTAAAGACCGTCAAAATCTGAGGATGTACCAATGGTAGTGCCAACCACAATAATGTTAGCTCCAGGTATTGGTTCTCCATTTGAGTCGGTTACTTTTCCTGTTACAACAGTTTGTGACCATATACAGCTACAAGTAAATAGTGTACATATGATCGTGAAATATTTCTTCATAATGATAAATAAATTGAGTTAATACATTCGCAAAATACAATTTTTTTTGAGATAATAATATAATGCGTGCATAATAAATTTTGAAAGGATTTAAACGAATTTAATAAAGAATGATTTTTTTAGTGCCAGATGCTTTTCCTTTCATTACCTTTAGGAAATAAACGCCTTTGGCTAAAGAATTCAGATTTAATTGTTTATTGAATTTTGTATCTGCACTAGTGTAGGCAGAAGCAAAGACTTGTCTTCCGCTTAGGTCATAGACTTTAACCCGTATATTCTCAGTATTGGAAGCATCTAACCTTAATTGAATCTGTCCGCTAGACGGATTTGGATATACGCTAAATTCATTAAAACCAAATTCGTCAATACCAACTGTTTGATTGGTTTGACACAATTCCAGTGACCAGCTGTTGATGGTACCTGTGTCGCCATGCGAATTGTCAACAACTTTTAGTTTCCAATTACCTAAAGACGATAAGCCATTAAAACCCGATAACAAATTTGTCGGTTTTGTAGTACTGGAGATTGAAGGTATTGCGTTATTACAAATTACATTGCTAGCTTCATCGTCAAAAATAGCATTAATATTCTGTCTTTGCTGCCCCGAAGACCCACAGGTTCTATCATAAATCAATATTTCGGTACCATTGGGTGCTTTTAAATAAATTTGTAAATCCCATAACCAAGAATGTGCAATATCTAACGATACATTTACGTCCGAAACCAAGAAATTATTTGGCACATTAATGGTTGAAACCACGCCGGCAGAATTTGCATCGGGAATTGATTTGGGTACGTCGGCAGATTGAAATGTTGTACAGGTTGTTTGAAACGAACCAATAGCGATATTTTCATTATTTATTGCAAAGAAAATATTGGATACCGCTTGCACCATTACCCTAACATTTGGCGATGGTGTATTGGGTACAACTATGCTTTCAAAACCATCATTGGGGGTGTTTGAAACCAAGGTAATAGGGAAAGTGAGCCCTCCATCTGTAGACATAAGAATATTTACATTACTTTCGTTAACTCCATTTGCGGTTGTGCCCGCCACATTCCAAGTAATTAGTTTGCTGTCGTTTACTGCCCAGGTAATTCCCGTTGTATTTTGTGAGGTAACCACAAAAGGGCCAGCAGCGTCTGTCACAGTCACTTGCATGTTGTCGGTTGCGGTTTGACCTTCTCCTACCACATTATCTCTAACCGTCAAGGCAAAATCCATAGTTCTTGAAACGTTGGGCAAAACCTCCCAAGTTGAACTCCCTCCCGAGGTCAAAGATTGCATATTAGGAAAATATCTATTAGACTCTAAAGTTGGCTCAAACGAGCGAAAAATAGCTCCTACAGTTTGCGTAGATGATGGCGGAATTTGAATGCCGTTTACCCCATTGTCTATTTGCTCCCAGCAATAGGTCAGTACATCTCCATCGGCATCTGATCCCTGCCCCTTTAAAACAAAGGGTGTTGATTTAGGTATAACATAATTATTTCCGGCATTAGCGGTTGGCACATTCATGTTAAAAGAAAAATTGGAAACTGTTGCACATTGGGATGCACCATTGGTAATATTATCATATATTTCAGAAATACTAATAGTATTAAAATAACTATCACTATTACTTTGTATGTTTTGTTGAGGCCCGCATATTCCAGCGTAGCTCATTAAAGTAGATCCGCTGCCGGGCTCTACCGCCGTGGCATTATTTCTGTTTCCGTTACCACAGTTACCAGCCGTACCGTTAAACGTATGATTGGCTCCAAACTGATGCCCCATTTCATGGGCAACATAGTCTATATTAAAACTGTCGCCCACAGGCAAACTAGAGCCTGTTACACCTTTGGCTTTACCAGAGCCACAAACAGATGCTCTATTGGCAACACCACCTCCACCCGTACTAAAAACATGTCCAATATCATAATTGGCAGCTCCAATAACGCTGTTAATTGTGTTTTGATTTTGAACCAACATGGCAGAACCATTGTTATTTGTATAAGGATCATTGCCCGGATCGGTTTCCAAGTAAATAATTTGATCGTTATTTGCCACTAACTGCATGGTTAAGGCCACATCACGCTCAAAAATCGGGTTAACCCTGTTCATAGTTACCGTAATGGCGGCCATTACAGCATTAATAGAATCTGTGCGTGTGCTGCCAGCTCCTAACCCAGCTGCATTTACATGAAAATTGGAATATTCTTCGGTAGTGGCTATTGCAAGTCTAAATGTTCGCAGTTTTAAATCGTTTGTAACAGTTTTTAAGTTTTGACTTTTCACTTTTACAATTTCATCTTCCATAGCCGAGCACTCGAATACATTATTTGTAACTGCATCTTTCTTATAATAAACACTATATTTTTTTCTGTCTTTTGTATAAGGATCAATAAAAATTGTTCCGTTTTTGGGCGATAATATCATTGCATATAATCCCAAATTAGTGGTGGTAAAGTGGATAGTCGTGGTTTTATCGCTGGCACCATATCCGCTGTAAGATTTTATGGTAGGGAATTTTTTAGCTAGATCTGGATGTAACAAAGCTGTTTCCTTTACCTTATATTTTATAAGTTTACCATCGGCATCTGGAAATTCAACAATTTTTGAAGTGGTGTTGGACTTTGAATTGAATTGGAGTTCGTTTTTTAATTGATCTATATCCAATGCAAAAAGTTGATGTTTTTTTATTTCAGTTTTGGTTTCAAGTAATTGTTCGCTAACATTATCCAGTTTGGACCAGAGATTTTTTTCTTGAGAGAAACTGCTAATGTGTACTAGCAATAATCCTATACTAAAAACAAAATAAGTGTAATATTTCTGATTCATAACAGAGCCTATGCTTGAACAAATATAAAAGAAGTTTTTAATATCTTTACCAAAATCGATTTTATGAGGCTGTTCTTGTTCATTATCTTTCTATTTTCCTTAGTGAGCTGTAAAAGCAAAAAAAATGTTGTCAACTCTAATCAAATCTCTGAAAAACAAGTATTTATTTTAGATAAATGTGATGAAAGCACCCAATGTTCTTTAGAAATAATTTCAAATGCCAACCTACTTATAAAACAAGACGAACGGCAAAATTCCTACATTGAAATTGAAAAAGGTGATAGAATAATCATTAAGTATGAATTTAAAAGAAATGAACCTCCCAATACTGCAGATGCACATTACAGTGAATTGCTCTATTTTGAAATTGACAAGAGCAATAAACAGCTCTTTTTAACCAATGAAGCCTTGCAAAACGTTAAAATGGTGTATGGCAGATTTTGCTATTGCAAAGACGGCACTTCAGGTTATTTTAAAGTTACCCGAGGTAAGTTAAAATTGATAAAAAACGACCAAGAACTTAGTATAGATTTGAATTTTAAAGTCGGTAAAATTCCGCAATTGTTAACTACAATTAAGGAAACCGTAAATCTTAAATAGTCTTAAAAATTAACTATTTTTGCCCGTAAACTTTCTTGTCAGTGCAGATATACCGTTCCATTAAACAATTTACCGGAGAAGAAAACACGTCAATTATTACCATTGGTACTTTTGATGGTGTTCATATTGGGCATCAAGAGATTATCAAAAATTTAATTAAACAAGGTTCAAAAAGTGATTTAAACTCAGTTATTCTTACTTTTTTTCCGCATCCCAGAATGGTCTTACAACAAGGTACAGACTTAAAACTGTTGACTACATTATCAGAAAAAATTGCCCTGTTAGAAAAAACAGGATTGCAAAATCTGGTTATTGAACCTTTTACCAAAGAATTTTCAAGACTCACAGCTTTAGATTTTGTAAGGGATATCTTAATAAAAAGGTTGAAACTTAAAAAATTAGTAATTGGGTACGACCATCATTTTGGTAGAAACAGGGAAGGGAATTTTAAGCAATTGCAAGAATATGGCTCACTTTATGGGTTTACCGTTGAAGAAATTCCCGCACAAGATATTAAAGACATTTCGGTAAGTTCCACAAAAATCCGTAATGCCCTGTTGGAAGGCAACATCAAAAAAGCAAATAGCTTTTTGGGTTATGAATATTTACTGACCGGTGAAATTGTCCACGGCAAAGGCTTGGGGAATAAATATAATTACCCTACTATAAATATCCATATTGAAGAACCCTATAAACTCATACCCAAACCTGGTGTTTACATTGTTAAAACAAAATTAAAAGATGAGAATTTATTCGGTATTATGAACATCGGTTTCCGTCCTACCGTAAACGGGAAGCATCAGACCATAGAGGTGCATTTACTCGATTTTAATGAAAATTTGTACGGTGAAACTATTTCAATTTCCATTGCCCATCGCCTTCGAGACGAGCAAAAATTCGATTCGTTGGAAGATTTGTTTTCTCAAATAAAAGAAGATGAAAAACTAGCTAGAAAATTGATTGAAACTGGTAAGATTTCCTTTAGATAAAAGAAATTTTAATTCCTATCTTTGTCGGCTTAATATCAAAAGACAATGTTACAAGTAGCGTTTATCAGAGAACACAAAGACCATGTTTTAAAAGGATTGGCAAAAAGAAATTTTACCGATGCCAAAAACCTTATCGATCAAGTTATTACAACTGACGAAAACAGAAGGGCAATCCAAACCGAATTGGATAATATTTTGGCGGAATCAAATAAACTCTCCAAGGAAATAGGTATTTTGTTCAAATCAGGCGAACAACAAAAAGCCAACTTGTTAAAAGAAAAAACCAGTCAGCTAAAGGAAAGTTCAAAGCAATTGAGCGAACAATTGGCATCAGCTCAAAGTGACTTGGATAATTTACTATATCAAATCCCAAATATTCCAAATACTCTTGTACCAGAAGGAAAGGGAGAAAAGGACAATGAAGAAGTTTTTCGTGAAGGAGATATTCCGAAATTGCATGATAAAGCATTACCGCATTGGGAATTAGCCAAAAAATATGACATTATAGATTTTGAGCTGGGTAATAAAATTACAGGTGCTGGCTTCCCTGTTTACAAAGGTAAAGGTGCAAAATTGCAACGTGCTTTAATCAATTATTTTTTAGATAAAAACACGGCGGTCGGTTATGAAGAAGTGCAAGTACCTTTAATGGTTAACGAAGCATCTGGTTTTGGAACCGGAAATTTACCAGATAAGGAAGGGCAAATGTATTATGTTGCAGAAGACAATTTGTACTTAATTCCTACTGCGGAGGTTCCGGTTACCAATATTTATAGAGATGTGTTGCTAAAAGAAAGTGATTTTCCTATTCTACATACGGGCTATACACCTTGTTTTAGGCGTGAGGCGGGCTCTTACGGAGCTCATGTTAGAGGCCTGAACAGATTACATCAATTTGATAAAGTGGAAATTGTAAGAATTGAGCATCCAAATAATTCTTATGAAGCCCTTGACGGGATGGTAGATCATGTAAAAGAAATTTTACAAGAACTAAAATTACCTTATCGTATTTTAAGATTATGTGGTGCGGATATCGGATTTACTTCGGCCTTAACCTACGATTTTGAAGTTTTTTCAACAGCACAAGACAGGTGGTTAGAAATAAGTTCTGTTTCAAACTTTGAAACCTTCCAGGCCAATCGTTTAAAATTACGCTTTAAAAATGCTGATGGAAAAAGCGAACTGGCACACACATTAAATGGAAGTGCGTTGGCCTTACCAAGGGTTTTAGCGGGAATTTTAGAAAATTACCAAACGGAAAATGGAATTATAATTCCAGAGGTATTGCGGAAATATACTGGGTTTGATATTATAGACTAGGGACGAAAAAGTTCTGAGTTTAGAGTTGTGAGAACTAACTGATGTTGAATAACGGTTTCTGAACTGAAAATTCAAAAACCCGCCTGCCGGCGTGCAGGTCAAAATTCGTTAATCGTTGTTCGTTAATCATTTTTGACCAACGTCTAACGACCAAAGACCAACGAACTAATTGGCCATTACGGCTCTCATTAGTCTTTTGTAGCGATGTACTTCTAGCAAAGCATCAAAATAGTCATTGATCTGACCATTTTTCATAAAAAAAGTAGCTTTTTCTTTAGCTATTTGGTGTTGATTTTTTAATTCGTTCATGGGTAAAAAATTAGTTGCTTTTAACAGAAAGGCAATCATTGTGCCAAAATGCAAATTGGGTTAAGTAATTTTTTATCTCACGTATTATTTTTAGTTAGTTGAAACTTCTTTACTACCTTTGAAGCAGCTATCAAATATTTTTTTGACACAAGCTATAACGATATGTACAAACAAATTATTGTAATATTATTTTTTATAACTTCATTTTGTGCCGCACAAAATGCGAATTTGGCCAATATGTATTTTCAACGCGGAGATTATGTTCAGGCTGCATCCATTTATAAGGAGCTCTATAAAGAAAATGATGTAAGACAAGATTATTTTAAGAGATTATTATCCTCTTATCAAGCCATTGAAAATTTTGAAGCCGCTACCAACTTATTGGATAAACATCAAAGAAAATTCCTAAATCAATACCATTTATGGATTGAAGTTGGCTACAATTTACAATTGCAAGGTGAAAAATTAGCAGCAGATACTTATTATCAAAAAGCTCTAAAATTTATTGAAGATGATCCCTATCAAGGCAGTATTATGGGGCGTACTTTTGAACAAAATCATCTGATAGATTATGCTTTACAGTCCTACAAAAGAGCCATGGAATTAAATCCCAAATTAAATTTTGACGTAAATGTGGCTTATCTTTATGGAGAAAAAGCCGATATTGAAAATATGTTTGACAGCTATCTAAATATGATCGAGAAAAACGATCAGTATTATTCCACCGTACAAAGATACACAGGCAGATTTATAACCGATGATAGTGAATCTGAAAACAATAAACTCTTCAAAAAATTACTTCTAAAAAGATTGCAACAAAATCCAAATAATTCTTGGAACAAATTGTTGAGCTGGCTTTATATGCAACAAAAAGAGTACAATAAGGCTTTAATTCAAGAAAAAGCCTTGTTTAAAAGAAACGCAGATGACTTGTCAAGGATTGGTGATGTTGGAAATATTGCCTTTTCGGATGAGGATTACACTACAGCAAAAGATGCGTTTAGTTATATTTTGGAAAACACCAAAGACCCAAATATCATACTAAATGCCAATTATTATTTGATAAATGTTGCCGTTAAATTGGCATCCACAAAAAAAGAAATTGAATCGGTAGAACAAAAATTTAATGAATTGTTCGACCAATATGGTCGAACCAATTCCACGTTAGAACTACAAATGACTTATGCCGATTTTCTAACCTTTAAAAAAGATGAACCAGAAAAAGCGATTGATATTTTAAAAGAAGCATTGACACAGACAACTTCCAGTTATCAACATGGTGATTTTAAATTAAAATTAGGTGACGTTTTGGTTTACACCAATAGATTTAATGAAGCTTTAATCAACTACTCTCAAGTGCAAACCGATTTAAAAAATAGTTCGTTGGCACAGACTGCACGTTTTAAAGTAGCACAAACATCTTATTTTAAAGGTGATTTTAAATGGGCATTATCGCAATTGAAAGTGTTAAAAAAATCGACCTCTCAGTTGATAGCCAATGACGCATTGGAACTTCATTTATTAATTTCCGATAATATTCTTGGCGATACTTTGCATACCGCATTAAAAATGTACGCCAAAGCAGATGTACTCGCTTATCAAAATAAAAACAAGGCTGCTATTGACACGTTAAATTCAGTTTTGAAAAAATTTAAAGGAGGTGCCATCGAAGATGAAGCTTTGTATAAACAAGCGGAACTCTTTACCAAAATTAAAAAATATGATTTGGCAGAAGAAAATTATTTGCAACTAATAGCATTTGACAAAACGGGAATTTTAGTAGATAATTCTTATTTTAAACTGGCGGAACTGTACAGAAATAATTTAAGCAACATTGATAAAGCAAAAGAGATGTACCAAAAAATTATTTTTGAATTCCCCAATAGTATATTCCTGGTTGAGGCCAGAAAACAATTTAGGAAATTAAGGGGGGATGTAATTAACTGACGTTAATAAAACTCAAAAAAACAAATTCCAAATTCCAATTATTGTAATCTTGGGATTTGGAATTTGAAGTTTTAAAAAATTGAAAATTATTTTATTATGTACATATACAACGTAACCATAAATATAGAAGAAGCCGTTGAGGCAGCGTGGCTCAAATGGATGCAAGAAGAGCACATTCCACAAATGCTGGAAACAGGCAAGTTTTTTGAAGCAAAAATGTGCCAAGTAATGGTTGAAGAAGACATGGGTGGTGTTACCTATTCTGTGCAATACACTACCGAAGACAAAGAAACTTTGGAGCGTTATTACAATGAAAATGCCGATCAACTTAGGCAAGAAGCCACCAAATTATTTGGCAATAAGTTTGTAGCTTTTAGAACGGAATTAAAAGTGGTGAACCATGTTAAAAATTTTATTAAATCTTAAAAATAAAAATCTTGAAATCCAAAAATTTAGATTACTAGCAATTTATTATGAAACCGTTTCTTGAGATAGGAAATCAAGATTTTATTTTTTAAGCTCACCCCAAATTGTTAAAAAACAATTTAGACCTCTCCCGAGGAGAGGTATATAGGAAACCTCGGCAAAACCTCGGAGAATAATTAGAATGAATGTAAAAGCAAAAAAACACTTAGGTCAGCATTTTTTAAAGGACGAAAATATTGCTAAAAAAATTGCGGATACCCTTACCGAAAAAAATTATGATACGGTTTTAGAAATAGGGCCTGGCATGGGCGTGTTGACAAAATATTTACTGCAAAAAAAATTTACAACGTACGTTATTGAAATTGATACAGAATCAGTAGAATATCTTAAAGCTCACTATCTTAATTTAGCGGACAGAATTATTTCAAAAGATTTTTTAAAGATTCATATTTCTGATTTTTTCGATGATAGTCAGTTTGCCATTATTGGCAATTTTCCTTATAATATTTCCTCCCAAATTGTTTTTAAAACAATCGAAAATAGACATCAAATTCCCGAATTATGTGGCATGTTCCAAAAGGAAGTTGCCCAACGTATTGCAGAAAAACCAGGAAGCAAAGCTTATGGAATACTGTCCGTTTTAACACAAGCATTTTATAATGCTGAATATTTATTTACGGTTCCGCCAACGGTTTTTAATCCACCACCCAAAGTAGAATCAGGGGTTATTCGATTAATCCGTAAAGAAAATTACAACCTTTCAGTAGATGAAAAATTATTCTTTAAAGTAGTAAAAACTGCTTTTAACCAACGTAGAAAAACGATTAGAAACAGTTTAAAATCACTGAATTTATCAGATAAATTAAGAGAAGATGCTATATTTGCCAAACGTCCGGAACAATTATCCGTCAAGGAATTTATAAATCTTACAAAAAGTATAGCAAACGATGCCATTTGAAATTACAAATGAACTTATAGGGCAAATTCAAGAGCTTATCTCAACACAAGATAATGCGGTTTTATTGGATTTGCTGGCGGAAGAGCATCATGCAGATATAGCGGAATTACTTGACGATTTGAACCTCGATGAGGCAACGTATATCATTAAATTGCTGGACAGTGATCTGACATCGGACATTTTAATGGAAATGGATGAAGATGATCGTGAAAAAGTTCTACAAAACCTTTCCGCTAAAGAAATTGCCAAAGAACTTGACGAGTTAGATACTGATGATGCGGCAGATATGATTGCCGAATTGCCTGAAGAACGTCAACAAAAAGTAATTTCTAAAATTGAAGATGATGAGCATAAGGCCGACATTCAAGATTTATTAAAGTATGATGAAAATACAGCTGGTGGTTTAATGGCTAAAGAATTGGTCAAAGTTTATGAAAACTGGAACGTATTAAAATGCGTTAGAGAAATGCGGGCTCAAGCCGAGTTTGTTACCCGTGTGCATTCCATATATGTTGTTGATGAGAATGATAAGTTAAAAGGACGATTGTCTTTAAAAGACTTATTGGTCACTTCAACTAAAATACCAATTTCAGAAATTTATATTCCAAAAGTTGATTCTGTTAACGTCAATGATAAAGGTGAAGATGTTGCCAAAATAATGCAAAAATACGACCTTGAAGCCATACCAGTGGTAGATGATGAAAATCATTTATTGGGTAGAATAACCATAGATGATATTGTGGATGTTATCAAGGAAGAAGCTGATAAAGATTACCAAATGGCAGCAGGTATTTCGCAAGATGTTGAAGCTGATGATACTATTTGGCAACATACAAAAGCTAGATTGCCTTGGCTATTTTTAGGCCTTTTTGGTGGTGTAGGTGCGGCAGCCATAATGGGAAATTTTGAAGAAATGATTAGCAAACATGCTATTCTTTTCTTTTTTACACCTTTAATTGCCGCTATGGCTGGTAATGTTGGCGTGCAATCTTCAGCAATTATCGTTCAAAGTATTGCCAATAGCGATTTAAAAGGTAGTATAGGCAACCGATTATTTAAGGAATTTTCTTTAGCCATGGTAAACGGATTAGCATTATCTGTAATATTATTTGGCTTTACTTGGTTTTGGAAAGGACATATGCTAACCGCAGCTGCTATTTCTATTTCTCTATTTGTTGTGATAATTGTAGCAGGTATTATCGGCACTTTTATACCGTTGTTTTTACACAAACGCAATATAGACCCTGCCATAGCTACCGGACCTTTTATCACTACCAGTAATGATATTTTTGGTATCTTAATCTACTTCTGGATTGCCAAAATGGTATTGGGGATTTAATATTGACTAAGAACCGGTTTAAACTTTTTCCATTTGCTTAAAAATTGTTCTTTTTAGCCTAATTTTTGTCTTTTTTTCCTTCCATAGCTCTGCTATATAACTCAAAAAAGCCTTCAACTAGACAAAAAATAGCTAATTTTCGCTTAAACGCGAAAAGTTTAAACCAGTTCTAAAGCAAAAGTTTAGCTTTCTAAAGTTCAAAATATTATTCTCCTTAATTTATCTGTTTTATCGTAACATAAAGCTGTTCTATAACTGATGCCATTTTTTGCAGATTTAAAGTGGCCAATTTATCCCCTTTTTTATGATAGTTCTTGTTTCTGTAAAAAGCGGTATTTGTAATCATAACGGCATCATAATCCAAATTCCAATAATACCATTTCTCTTGTTAATTTACTCAATTATTTGTAAATTGCCTTATGGCAAAACAAATAGACTTACACATTAAAGAGAGTGAATCAGAACTAAAGGCTCTTATGAATGCTCAAAGCAA
>NZ_JAXKVV010000010.1:0-115403 GCF_034296135.1 Aureibaculum koreense | reverse complement strand
CGCTACAAGATAAAATTACTGAGATGGTAAACCAACTAACTCCTGAACTTATAAAATCTATCACCAGTTATCAATTATACACTAAAACATTTTTTGAGTATTTTTAAATCAGAAATGGTATAAAATGGGAGGGTAGGAGTTTCTTTTTATAGTTTGCACTATTCTCTTTCCGTTTTATTCCATTTTTTTTACTAATCTTGCCTGTCGGCAGACAAGTTTTAAACCTTTACCTATCATGAAAAAATTCATTAGACTATTTACGTTTTTAGCATTGCTCTTTTTGCTGACCAATTGCGAGAAAGAGACAATATTAGAACAAGAAACATCATCAACAATTTTAGAGACCCCTACTGAAAATTTAATTGAAACGCTGACTTTTGATGAACTGTCTAGTGACTATGAGTTTTCTGAGATATCAACGGCATTTAAAATAGACCAACCTTTTGAGACTGTTAAAAAATCGGGAAAAGCGGAAGATTCCATACATGAAGGACTGGATATTGATTATACCTCGGTTAAAAAAGTAAAAGATAAAAACGGGATTTCTTTTACCTTTTTAATTAAAAGCGAAGAAAAGGAACCAACTGTTTTTGACAATTTGGTTATCGAAAAAAGGAAAGATGGCGAAATCAGGGGTTATTTGATGCGGTACCAATATTCCGAGAATTATATAGAGAATTTTAAAAAAGGCATTTTGCTTCCTTTTGAGGGTAAGATAAAAAGAACGCCTTATAGTACAGATGTAAAAGCATTAAAAAAACTATTAAAGAAAGCAAAGGAAGGTGTTAAGACTAAAGCTATCGTTTGCGTAGAAACAACAGTTTCATTTGCTTCCTTGTGTCCGTGGGGTAACCACAAGAACGGAGTTTACTGTGATGGCTTAGACAGGACTTGGTATGGTTATCGTAATGAAACAGTTGTTACTTGTTTCTCTAGCGGATGGGGCTTTTCAAACTATTGGTATATTAAGCCTTTAGGAGGCCCCAGCACAGATTCAAATGGAGGCCCTCTTTATACACCAACTACCCCAAATGAACCTACTATTTTAGATGATGTTGAAGATATTCAACACTTTATAAATAAATATTCATTAGAAGGTGCAGAGATAGAATGGGCCAGAAATAGAGCTAATAGAAATAAAGTTTATTTTTTTCATGAAGAATATGGATATGGAGATTTAGCCGATAAAGAAGTACAAGGGCAAATTGAACTCGAAGCATTAACTAATGATTTAAGCTGGCAAAAAGTTTCAGGGAAAATTGAAAACAGAGACGATTTTAAATATACCCATAGAGCTCAAAAAGGCAGCTATATTTATTATAGAATGGAAGATGGTTCTCAAGTGTCTAGTAGTTTAGTACCCTTAATACTAAACAATAATGGTAAACTACAAGATATAGGAATTACCGAAGTTTCCAATGGAAGATATTATTATATTAAACCAATAGAAACAGGAGTTTGGGCAACATTGATTATAGGTCAACAGCCAGGTCTAGCTACAGAATTAGAAACCATGTTTAAATTGGGCTTAATAGATTTTGCCCATGTCTTAGGCACATATGTCTTACCTGTTGAAGATATAAAAATAATTATAGACGGTAAAGATTTTAATGGACAGCAAGCCAGCAGATGGTTGGCCACTGGTTTTTTGGTAACAAGCGTTGTGCCAGGTAGCAAATTTGTAAAGGTGGTAAAAGTTGTGCCAACAAATGCATTTAATTGGACCAAGGTTATTGCGGTTGGTTCCAAAAATGTAAAACTAAATTTTGAAAAAATAAATGGTATTGTTGATTTTGGATCTTCGGGCAGTAAATTAAGAACAATTTTAGGTATAACCGATAGTAGTTTTCAAGCACATCATATAATTCCTTGGGCAAAAAGAACTCATGACGCAGTTCAAAAAGCTGCTAAATCCAGTAAAGCATTTCATATCAACGAAGCACTAAATGGTATACCCATGCATACTGATTTTCATTTCGGGAGCCATCCTAATTACAGTAACTTGGTACAGCAACGTTTGGATGCTATTAATTTAGGTCAAACAGCTGATGAAGTGTTTGACGAGGTATTGGATATTATCAGCGATATAAGAACTGCTATTCAAAACAATCCTACAACCCATATTAATCAATTAACCTTTTAGTGATTTTGCGATACTATGAACTATTACGTTATTAGACATTCATTAGATCCAAAAATTGTTGGTGCCCACCAACAAGTTGAAGAGGCTAAATATACTTGCCATGTGTGGGACGACCCCCTTTTTATAGATCGGCTCAGTTTTACAAAAATTGATGTAGAGCCCAAGGTTGCAAATGCCATCTTGACCAAAAAATCGAAACTTACAGATCTTATAAGTGCCCCTATAATAGGCTTTAACAAGAAACTTTTGGTAAGCAGTAAACTTAAAAAGATATTAATGAAGTATAGAAAAACCGGGGTTCAATTTTTTCGTTCAGGAGTATTCCGCGACAATATATTTTATGAGGAATATTGGATATTAAATATGTATGAAATTAATATGGATTTTATAGATTTTAAAAAATCGAGTTTTGTTTTTAGAAAGAGAAAACCTGAGGGTGGAACTTACCTGGAGAGTGTTAATGTCAATTCATATGATAAATTCAAAAAGATTTTGTCAAAAAAGAATGAGTTAAAATTCACTCAATTTTTTGTAGACGAAATTAGACTAGCAGATAAGATTGACCAAGATTTTTTTGTGCTGAACCATGTAAATGGTGGCGTAAAATATGTAGTTTCCGAAAAATTAAAGCAAGAAATTGAAGAAGAAGGGTGCACTGGTATTGAATTTATGCCAATAGAATTAACCTTAAATGAATGGCTACATAATGAAAGGGGAAAAATATATGGAAAAGCGTAGATTGTAATATGAGTTTAAATGATTATTTTAAAACAGTAGTAAACCCTTCTAATGGAGTTCCAAATTATTAACTTATGAGGTATTTTTCAATCGGTTCAACGCATAATTTAGCTTTTGACAGATTAGAAGGATTCATCAATTATCTAGACAACCTAATAAAAACTAATCCCAATAAAAATTTAGATCAAATAGCCGATCTAATAAATTATTAACTACAAAACTTTAAAAAGTAAATTTTGTATCTATTATGAATTTACTTTTTTAAAGAAATCCAAAAAAATATTGTATACAACAAATGCTAAACTTTAAAAAAAATAAATTCTTTAAGATAAAATCTTTCATAAATAGGATGGAAGATGGTGGAATTAGAAAAATAGATAAAGAACAATTGATCAAAATGATCAGGCCAACTATTGGTATAAAAACTAAATCAAGTGAGGATAAAAGAATTGAAATAGGTAAATCAAAAATAGGAGGGCAGCCTGATTTACCAGAAAATTTTGATTGGCCAAGAGTTAATGAAAAACCAATGTTATTTTGTGCACAATATAATTTATCTGAACTTAATAATTTTGATAAAGAAAATATTTTACCGAAAAAAGGCCTTTTCTATATTTTTTTAAGCCTTGATGATAAATGGAAAGAATTCAATGGTGTAAATCAAGCATTCAAATTTATATTTAGTGATTCTGAAAACTTAATTCGTACAACATTTCCTAGTGACCAAGAAGAAAGTGCACGCTTTAAGTCGGCTTTAATTGAGTATTTTGAATTTTATACTGTCCCTCATTATGAGAATTATAAGCTTTTTAAACTACATGAAAAATATGAGGATTTGAACGATGCACTTGATTCCATTATTCTATATATAGATAAAGTTTGCGAATCAAAAGAAGACAGATATCATCAAATTCTTGGAGAAGACAGGTCAATGCAGTCAAGTGCCGTTTATGATTTTGCCGCTAAAAATTTGGATATTTTTGGGGCTGATAGTTCGAAGTATCAAAGAAAATGGAGTGAAATATTAGAATTATCAAAAAATTATCAAATCTTACTTCAACTGGATTGTTATGACCCCAACTCTGATTTAAGTAAGTTTGGCGGATCAGGAAAATATTATTTTGGAATTACCGAAAATGACATAAAAAAGCAGAATTTTAATAATGTGAAAATGACATTTCAGTTATAGAAATAGTAGATACTTAGTATAATACGCACATCATGTATTGTCAAGAAACCTTAGAACTGATTGAACAATACAAAAAGCTTTGTGAACAATAATGGTGGAAATTCAACCATCGTGCCACCAATAAAAAATCGTCCTGATTGGGATAAAGTGGAACAAGTTTTAAAAGGTGAAAAACCGATTAGTGATTTAGGGTGTGATTAATTATTGAACTATGAAAAAAATAACTTTCACGCTATTAATTATATCGTTAATTACTTTTATTACTAAAAGTTTTTTAGATGTAATATTACAATATTTACTAATAAGGTAGAAGTAAGGGAACATATTTGGGGGCATTTACAAGGTCTTTGTAGTATATTTTAATCGATTATGTTTTACATTTTTGGGCTTACTTTCTAATTTCAATTTTAACGTATTTTTTTATATTATTTAAAAAAGATTATAATTTGGGTGTTGTACATTTTGTCTTTATTTATCGTTTCTTTAGTTTGTTTTAACAATCATCACTTTCAATTTCCAATGAAACAACATTATATTCCTCCTAGACAGTTTTTTAATTATGTTCTTGTAGAAGAAATTATTGTTTATACAGTATCACTTTTTCTAATGATTTATCTAATTGGAAAAAATCTCAAGCCTAATCTGAAAGAAAACTAAAAATACTGCCTACAAATCAATAAACTAAATAATTTGATTTAAAAAACGGACTTAAAAAACCAAAACCCAGAAAAGCTACAAAACCCTCAAAAGTGTCGATTAGAAAACGGTTAAAATCTAAAAAGAAGCTTTCAGAAAAGAAAGTGAATAGACAGAAACCTGATTTGGAGTAAAATAAGTCGTAAAATTCAACAAATATTTTATAAAAAGAGACTTTAGATTACGGTCTAAACCGTAAAAATTTACGGTTTCACGTAATGAATTTTGCGGTAAACCGTAATCAAAAAGTAAAATATTATTTATAGTTTTGCCCAACTAAAATGGAAGGGTAGGAGTTTCTTTTTATAGTTTCCGTTATACCCTTTCCGTTTACTCAATATTTTACTAATCTTGCCTGTCGGTAGACAGATCTTAACCCTTTATCTATCATGAAAAAGACCTTTATATTATTAATTGCTGTATTTACCTTTGTTTTGTTGACTCATTGTGAAAAAGATGAATATCATGAACACTCCCCAATTACAGAGGCTACTACAAAAGTTAAAACCCTGACCAATGATGACCTTGCATCCGACAGACAATTTCAAAAACTTTCTAATACTTTTAATTTCGGTCAATCAGTTGATGATACTTCGGATGATATTAAAAAATCAAATAATCAGGAACAATATTTTGAAATCGACTATTCCAAAATAAAAAAAGTGGTTAACAGTTTGGGGAGTTCTTATACTTTTTCTATAAAACCTGACAAGAAGACACCGGAAACATTCGACAACTTGATAGTTGAAGAAACTTCTGATGGTAACATACGCGGGTTTGTAATGCGTTATACGTATTCAGAACGTTATCTAGACAGTATGAAAATAGGAAAACCCATAGCTTTTGAGGGTACTATCCAACGTACCCGATACTATAACGATTTTAAAGAACTGGAAAAAGATGTTAAGCAAAGTCTTAAAAATAGTAAAAGCACTATAACCAAGGGTCTTGTCTGTTTTGAAACAACGGTAATCGTTGAATCTAAATGTCCATGGAACAAACATTCCAACGGTCAATATTGTCACGGTCTTAAAAAGGTTTGGTATGGGTATGCTTACCAAACCTCTTTAGATTGCATTTCTACCGGAAGTACGTTTACGGACCGTTGGGGCTGGACTTCTGGTTCGGGGACTTACAGTACAACCGTACCCGACCCTAATGTTACCAGCGGAAACTCTTATAGCAGCACCTCTACGGTTGAGCCTACTCTTTTTGACGATGTCTCATCTATACAGAGTTTTGTGAGTTTTTACGGTCTGCAGGGCGACGAGATAGAATGGGCACGTTACCGCCCCAACCGTAATATGGTAGAGGGCTTTATGGAAGAGAATAGTTACGGAAAAGAGGCTCGTACATTTATAAAACCGGCAGCTAACGCACTCGTTAATAGAGGGGTAGTTGATTTTGATGATAAAATTATTTTAGATAAAAGTTTAGTAGAAAAACCTTGTCAGAAAGATATTGTAAAAAAATCATATACTAATTATTCTGAGCTGGCCAACACTATAACTAGTACTTTTAGCGTCTTTAACCAAAAGAATATAAACCTAACTTTTAAAAATGAAAATTTAACGGCAACAGGTCAGGTGGGGCGTACAGACATATATGCAGAAGAAATTATAAATCCACCTTATGCAGAACCAATATATAATATCAATATAACCTTTGATACGGATTTTTTGGAAACAGCTACGGATTTGGCAATAGCTGCAACTTCTATACATGAACAGGTACACGCATTTTTAGTATATTTACATGAAACAGGAAAATTGTTGGTCAATAGTACAGAACCGGGCTATGAAGAATTAATACAAGCTTATGCTAAGTATAAAGCAGATAACGACAATATTGCTTTAGCCACTACACAACATGAATATATGACAAATTTGGTTAATGAAATGAGAGATGATCTATATGCATTTGTACAATTAAATAATATTCAGGGTGTTGATAAAGATTATTGTGAAAAATTAGTTTGGGGTAAATTAATAGGAACTGCAACGTTTCAAACCAAGTTTCCAAAATTTCAAGAGGATGGTGATTATAACCCAGATTATATAGAAATTAATAATGCGACACTTGCTGAGGCTAATAATGAAAATAAAGAATACGTACACTCAAATGGAAATACATACTTAAATTCACCGCAAGGTTCACCATGTAATTAAAGCCTATGAAAAAATATCTAATAACAATAGTATATCTACATATAATTGTTTCTTGTGCTTCACAAAAAATTGATAATGGCAGTGAATATGTATTAATTAATTTACTTGTAGAAAAAATAATTAGAGATAATAAGAAGCAACTTGAATCTGAAAGATTCATTTATCTAAGAAAAGAAACTGAGCCAAGTAATAAATTCCTGTCTTCAATTCTATATAAGAAACTTATTGATAACCGTAAGAATCATAATCCAGGGTATTTTGTAGATGAAAACGAAATAGTATACTTAAAAAAGCAGTTAAAGGAACCTTTTGAGATAGATTTTTCAAAAATAAAATTTCCTCTTTTAAAAGAATATATAGAACCTGTAGTAGTTAAAAATGAAAAAGGACATCATATTCAAACGCACGAATCATTAGCGGATTTTTCAAAAATAAAATATAATATATCAAAACCTTTTTACTCTTCTGACAAAACTTTTGCATATATATATATGTCATGTGACAATTTTGGGGATATGATAAAAATATTTAAATATCAAAATGATAAATGGAGGTTCTTTAAAAATATTGGATTGAGCATTTACTAAACCAAAAACAACCTTAAAAGTTTTTTTACTGACCATCCAGACGGAAACGATTATAAAACGTCACCTAAAGGAACACCATGCAATTAGAAGCTTTATGAAAACAATATTTCAAATAGCATTAATTACAATTAATATTTTAATTACTGGCTGTGCATTAAATCAAATTAAAAAATCTGATGATACTTATATAATCTTAAATAGTGAAATAAATAGATTAACTAATAAAAAAGAAGATACAATTTATTTAAGAAAAATAACTTATAATAGGTACTTAAAAAGTTTACTTAAAGAAAAGAAACTTGTTTCTAACGTTAAAAACCTTGAACTAATTGAAGCCTTTACTAAGGAAGAAGAAATTAATTATTTGGTGCAACAATTAGAGGACAGTCTACTAATAAACTTCAACAAAATTAATTCTAAACTTGTTAAAGAACATATTGATCCCTTTTCAAGAAGAGACTCATCTGGAAATATCGTAACAGATTATTATTATATAAAAATATTTGGTAGTAGAAAGTATTCTTTTTCCAAGCCAATTTTTTCCAAGAACAGAAAATATTGTTTCTTAATTGTTTCAAGAGACAAAATAGGAGTAGGATTAAGAATATACAAACAAGAAAATAACAAATGGAAGTTTTTTAGAAATATTGGTCTTAGCATATCGTAAAAAACCCTATAATTTTATGTAACGATGATTATAACCCCTGAGGCCAAAGCTTTGGTTAAACCGACTGCAAATGCCCTTGTAAATGGCAGTGAATTATCATTTGTTGAAATTGTCGAAGCAGGTGTAAATGGCACTCTAATTTCGGTAGCACCATTTTTTAAATATCCCGAGGGAAGTAATTATGCATCTCAATATCCTAAACTTACCGAGTATTTAAAGAATAAAATGCCTAATATTAAAGATATTCCGTTAATTGTTAATACCATCAGAGATATTACTTGACTAACAGCTGAAAAAATAAAAAAGGATTTACAATGGGGTGAAGGACCTACAATTAAAATTTTACAGCTTGACAATTACGCTGATAACACAGATGAAAATACTGTTGGAGCTTTCGATAAGAAAAATCCAGAAATATTATTATTAGACATTGATTATGTAAATGGTTTAGAAAACAGCACATCCGAACAATATGAAGAAGATGGACTTTTGTTTTATTTAGGGTCAACCATTTTGCATGAATATGTTCATTACGGTGTTAATTCAACAGGAGTCAATTATCCTGGAGAAGCAGGTGCATCTTTTGAATTAAAAGTTTACGGTCAAAATATAAGCCCAAGTTCTGCCGAATGGTTAATTTTGAGTAAATACTATTAGTTATGGAAAATTTCTTTAAAACTTTCTTTTTTGTAATTCTTATTTTAATTAGTTGCAGCAATAATAAAAAGGCTTTGACTAACCCTAATCACACAATAAAAATTCAAGTTAAATTTGATGAAAATTCAATTTATAATGATATTTTAAATGATTTGGTTGAGAATCATTTCTATAATAGGTATGCTGGTAATGCAGGCGAAATTTTGCATAAAGAATTGGTTTTAAAAAAAATTGATTCAATAAAATATAATAAGGAGTTAGATATTATAAAATTGAAATTAAGAAGCTTAGAGTCAGAAAATAAAAATATAATTTATTTAAATAGTAATAAAGATCAAACTTATTTATATAAAAGTTTTGATAGTATTGATTCTAGATTATTAAACAGTCAATTTTTTAAAGAAAATTTGAAGAAAATTAAGGATAGTTTATCATTTATAAATAAAAGATTGTATGCGAAAAAATTTGATTTGGATCTTGCACAAATAGATAATGTTGAAAATTACGTTTCCAATTATTCATATTTAATTGGTAAAATAAGTTTCTCAAAATTATATTTAAATAAGAATTTAGATAAAGGGTTAGTTTATTATTCTATTAATTGTGGTGCAAAATGTGGTAAAGGGGAGTTACTTTTTATAGTTAAAGGAAATGATGATAGATGGATTGTCAAAGAAAAAGAACTTTTATTCATCTCATAAGAATAACAATTATAACGTCAGTCACATAATTGACGGGCTTACTAAATGCTATTTTAGTGGTATGAGTCGCAGGAAATCATCCTGTAAGTGGCACAAGACAGTTTGGTTATGAAGTTGTTGCAAATGGGTCAATTAATTTTTTTGTAAGAGGTGTTGATAGGTTTGATTCTAACATAGTTGAAAATACCCTCTACGCAATTACCCTAGGAGGAAATCCTTTTTTTGGTGCAGATGATTTATGGGAAAGCTTTCAAGATAAGTTTGAAAAATTTGTTGATGATAATGGCGGTAGTGCTCTTGCACCAACACCAATAAAATATCGTCCCGATTGGTCAAAAGTAAAAGATGTTTTGGAAGGCAAAAAGCCAATCTCTGATTTAGGATGTAATTAAATATTATTGGATTATGGGTATTAAATATAAAATAGTTAATAGGTTATTTTACATTTTTTTATTGGTCTCATTTGTATTACTGCTAATTCCTACAAAATACAAAATAGAGGTCTACTCTCCGAGTATATTGGGATGGCTCTGGGTATTATTGACTCCTCTGTCTTTTATAATTTTTAGTTATTTAATTGTGTTAGATATTAAAAACAAAAACAAAGGAGAATTAATAAAAAGAAGTATAATTTTTTTAATAGTATTGATTATATCGATAGCTTATTGGGTTTATCAAGCAAAGAAATTAGGGAATCTTTAGCATTAGGTATGGCATTTCCCCCGCTTCCGCCAGTTTGCAACTGGTGGTCGCATCACCCGTTAGCTAAAATTGCTTTTGACGGAGATACTTTTTATGATTTACAAAAGGTGTTTAGTGTTGGTATTAATTCTTTAGAAAATGCTTGGAAAACGATTCATTCTGGAACTCCTCAATTTTTACATGCTAAAATTACAGGTCAGCAAAATAGTTTATATTCTGCTTTTGCAAAAACAGGAGATAGATTAACTTTGGAGAAAATGGCTGAGATTGAAATTAAGGCAATGGTAAATTCCGGAATTCCGGAAGATGTGGCCGCCGCTGATGATTTATGGGAGAGTTTTCAAGATAAATTTGAAACATTTGTTGATCAAAATGGCGGCAATGCCCTCGCACCAACTCCTAAGAAATATCGTCCTGATTGGACAAAAGCACAAGATGTTTTGGAAGGGAAAAAGCCTATTTCTGACTTAGGATGTAATTAAAATTTTCATAAAATGCACCTATTTGTAAAAAATAAAAAGCTAAATTTTGTTTTCTATTTTAGTTTGATTTTATCAATTATTGCTTCCCTTTTGCCTAAAGAGTTTACCTGGGGCGTTTATACACCAAACATATTAGGGTGGATTTGGATTGGATTTCTTATTCCATTATTTATAATATCCTACTTTTGGCTTTTAATATTAGATATAAAAAACAAAAATAGAGCTGATTTAATTAAGAGAACATTAATATTTTTATTTGTGTTAATTATATACATTGCATATTGGTTTTATAACGCAAAGAAGACAGGGGGTATTTAATAATATAATGAGCTTTGATAATTGTAAAATTATGTTTTTTAAAACCAAAAATTTTAAATAGATTACTTTACTTCTGTTTGTTCGTGTCTTTTATATTACTACTAATACCTCCTGAATATAAAATAGAGGTCTATACGCCAAGTATATTTGGTTGGAGTTCTCTGTCGTTCACAGCTCTATCATTTATCTCTTTTATTTGGCTCTTAGTGATAGATTTAAAAAATAAAAACAAAAGTAGATTAGTAAAAAGAACAATAATTTTTTTATTAGTGTTGATTACATCAATTGCATATTGATTTTATTAAGCTAATAAGTTGGGGAATATTTGATGTAAACGGTTCGTTCGTTTAAGTTTTATAAACTTATATTGAGTACAGATAAATTGATATGTAAAATTTATAAAACAATTGAAACATGAAAACCCTTGTGATTAAGAAAATAATAATCATAGTGCTTATTTTAACTTCCATAGGTTGTTTAAATAAAAAAAGGATCTATGCTTTATTTAAAGACACTTATATAAGTATTTTGTCTGAGGAAATCTTTAAATTTAAATATCTTAGATCCCCGAACCCAGAGGAGTTCGAAAGAGGAATTAAAGAACTCATCCCAATAGAAAGGGATACTTTTGAACCTTTAAATGTGTATGTGCAAAAAGGGGATTTAGAAATTAACTTTTCTGAGTTTAATAGTAAATTACCAGAGAGTTTTAAATTTGTTTCTGATTCTACCAGTAAAACTATAAGTTATTTGCCAGAAAATATAGAACATTATTCAAATAAAAAATATAACCTTATATCATTTGTTAATTTAGATAAAATTTTTGAAAAGCAGAAAAAAATATTAAATTCGGGTGGTATCGTACAGTTTAGTAAAGCACTATTAAACAAAGAACAAAATAAAGCATTGTTGTTTATTAGAGATACTCGTAATAAATTAGATTCTGTTGAAAGTTTAATCTTATTTAACAAAAATAATGGAAAATGGGAAAAATTTAAAGTTATCGGGATTTCTCTATCTTAAATTGAAGGAGTTTTAAATTGAATCAAAAATCAAACTATAGTAAATAGTTTGATTTTTCTCAACTTACTATTTACTTTATACTTAAATACAGATCCAGCTGAGTGTAAAATTTTATGTAAATAGAATATAAAAATGAAACAGATGCAAAAGGCACAAAAAGTTGTAACTAGTTTAGCTATCTTATTTTTAATCACAATAAATAGCTGTCTTTCACAAACTAAAAGTGATGATTATCAATTGTTAAAGAAGGTAATCGAGATGAATTCCATTTCTAAAGATTCTATTTTTTTACTACAAAAAAGCAATGATTTTAATCAAGAACAATTACACAAATATTATAGACATCACGTGTTGAAAGAAAAAGGTGTTATAGGTATAATTGGTGGTAAAGTAAATAAAGATGGGAAAATTGTGCGAGATGATTATACCCCAGAAGTTCAAGATGATTTTCAAGAAGCGTGGTATGCCATTTACAGACCAGTAGATAGTATTTTTTCTATCAAAGAAATTGAACTATTAGCCACAAAAGAAGAAACTTCCTTTTGGGACGAGAAACAATTAGGCAATAAAGTTCAATTAATTGATTTAGACTCCTTGGTTAAAGAAGCAAGAAAAGGAGACTATACGGGCGTTAATTATTTTCAGAGCTATAAAATATCGAAACCGTTTTACGCTAATAATAAGAAGTATGCTATTGTTCAATATAGAAAATATGCAAAGCCCCCTTCATATCTTTATATTTTTGAGAAACAAAAAGAAGAATGGGTAATAATTGAAACCATAAAGGAGCATTTTTAATTTAAAAATTTTAACCTAATTATTAAAAATCCAATGTGTTGCACTCAGCATGTTTCCATGATGAAAGAAGTAAATATTTTTGATAAAAAGAACATTTTTTTGCTTGAACCTTATGATGGAATTGAATTTATCTATTCAGTTTTACAAAACATCGGTCATTATTCTGACTTCACAACTCTAAAAGCTAGGAGAGATGGTTTAAAAGTAATTAATCAACTTTTTGTACTAGACTTAATTGAAATTTTTCATTGGGGTAAGTACCAACGTGAATTGAACGATAAAAAACTGTCCATTTTTGAAATAATGATGTACATACAAGAATTATGGTTTATTGGAGCTAATTTTGAAAATTTTCACAATATGCCTATGTTTAAGTACAAAAATTGGTACATATCAGAACTAGAAAAATTAGGAATGACCCATACAACTGATTGGGAAGAATTTGTAAAAAATAAAATAGGGGATTTAGAAAAATGGATAAAGGAAAATAAACCTAAAGATGTTTAAATATTAATTTTAACAACCCAAATTAGCCTTGGGCTATAAATGTTATAAAAACAAAATTATACTATTATGAAAAAAAGCAACTTGTTCGCTTTATTATTTTTATTCGGTCAAGTTTTATTAGCTCAAAACTTGCGATTAACTATAGAAGAGCTAATTTATTTAGGCAAGGTTCCTCAAAATAATCTTTCAAACATAGAAGTTGATAAGTTAGATTACGATTTGTCTTACGATATACCAAACGATTCAACAATAAAAATAGGGTATTTAAACGCAAAAGGGAAAACAATAATTGACCCTATTTATGATATGGGCTTAGATTACTATGGCGAATATGCCAATGTAATCAAGGACTCTGTTTATGGTGTTATTGATAAAAAAGGAAATACAAAATTTTATAAACAATATGATAAAGTTTTGTTTTATAAAGGCAATGTTGGAATGGCAGTAAAAAACAACCTTTCAGGCTTAATTAATAAAGAAGGGAAACCAATTTCAGATTTTATTTACTCTAGAATAGATATTTTTGGGATTGATTGTTTTAAAGCCACCATAGGTACAGGAGAGAAAAAACAATCGTTTGTTTTAAATAAAAAAGGCGAAGTAATGTTCAAGTTAAATGCTAAGAACAGAAGCATTATTATGGCCGATTCCTTATTAATTTATGAAGATGTTGTCAATGAAAAAAAGAAACAAGGATTGATAAATATTAATGGAAACGTATCTTTAAAGGCCCAATATGATGAATTAATGTTTGAATACGGAAAAGATGATTACGTATTTGTAGTTAACAACGGGAAAAAGGGCTATATAAACAAAAAAGGAGAGGTTATTGTACCAATTATTTATGATGAATTGGGTCTGGGATTTAATGAAGGGCTGTTGGCTGCATCTAAAAATGGTAAATGGGGCTTTATAGATAAAAACAACCAAGTCGTAATTCCTTTTATTTATGATGATGCAAATGGGTTTTATGAGGAATTGGCATTTGTAAAAAAAGGGGATTATTATGGATATATAGATAAGAACAATAAAATAAAAATTCCTTTCCGATTCCATAATTCTAAATTTGCTTTTTTTGCACAAAGCAGGTGTGTTTTTGCGGATAAAGAAACGGGTAAATATGGATTTATCAACAAAAAAGGAAAAGTAATAGTTAAACCTATATATGATATGGCTCTACCTTTTTATAACGACAAAGCCCTGGTTAGACTTAATGGAAAGGAAGGTTATATTGATAGAAAAGGAAAAGAAGTAGTGCCAATAAAATATAGGCAATTATGGTTAGAAAGAAACGGAATGATTCGGTTTGTAAAATAATTAGAAAAACTGAACAACCTGTGAAAAAACAGTACTTAAATCTAACACTTTTTATACTTTTCTGTTCAACAACAATTTTTAGAAAAAAAATGAAAATGTGGCGTATGTTGTAGAAGTTTCTTATGGGTTGGGGAAGTTTTTGGAAGAAAATAATATTAAACTTGAATAGAAAAAAACGCTCAATAATAAATCATATTAAGACCAAACTATTTGGGAGAGTTTGGTTTTTCTTATTTTTATGGCAATAAATAAAAACATCCAACATTTATGAAAAAACAGTACCTAAGCATAACACTCTTATTCCTTTTCTGCACAATAGCAACTTTCAGCCAAAACACGTACGATATTGTTTACCCGCAAGCAGACAGAGAGCAAAAATGCCAATATTATAATCAGCTTTTTAATCAAAAACCAAAAGAAGTCGGTTTTTCAGTACAACAGGAAAAAGAAAAGCTCTATTTTCAAATTAATGACAAACAATTTTTTCTTCAACTCTTTAAAAAAGTAGGTGATGGTATTGCCATAGACGTTGTGCCCAAAAGCCTCTATGACTGTGCTGAAGCCGCTGTAGCAGACACTCAAATTAAAGGAATGTTGTTGAAGCCTGTTTATATGCAAAAATTAAAACAAGGCTTAAAACCGTATGGTAATAATACATTTAGAGTATTGGTTGGTGCGTTGCCAGAAACTCTGGTTTCTGAAGAATTAGAGTTTAACATCTTGTTTCTAAACAATAAAAATTTATGTAGATACCAACGTGTTTATGAAATTGAACGCTACCCATGGGATTTGTTGGATATGGGTATGTATTTAGATTCTCTCACCTACCAAACTAAAAAAATAAAACCAACAGATAAAGAGAATTTCGTAACAAAATATAAGACGTTTAAGTTTGAAGTTCCTTTTGAAAAGAACAAGGCTACCTACTCAAAAGAAGACATAAAACCGATGTACGATTCATTGCGACTGACAGATTTCAACATTAAAACAATAAATATTAGAGCATATTCTTCAGTTGAAGGTAGTTTAGAACGTAATATGGAATTGCAAGAACAGCGTGCCAATAGTATTGCGGAGGCTTTGCAGACTTTTCAAGAACCTACCATTTCAACTAAAGTAAATTCCTCTGAAAATTGGGTCGAATTTTTAAATGATATTACCGATACAGAACATGCTAATTTAAAAGAGTTAAGCAAAACGGACATAAAAAATAAATTGGTGGGTAATCTTGCCCAAGAATTAGAACCCTATTTAAAGAACCATAGAAAGGCGGTTATTACACTTGAATTGGAAAAGAAAGACCTCTATAAAGAGAAATCCTTGGAACAATTGATTACTTTATTTAATAAGGTTTTGGAAGCCAACGACGTTGAAATTGCAAATGATATACAAAATTCCATTTTTGAAAAATTAAAGGAAAGTCAATCTTCGCCAGACATTATCAATAAAATGAAAGTGCCACAACAAAAAAAATATGCACGTTTTATTAATAAAAACAGCGTGAACAAATTTCTTTTAAACCAGAGCTATTTGTTGATAGCTTATAATGAATTGTTAAAACTTGAAAAATTAGTCCCAAGGGATAAGGAGGTTAAATACAACCTTGCAGTATTAAAATTTACCATGTGGAGACATAATGCCCAGCCCGTTGATGCAGAAAAATTTAAAAAAGAAATTTATCAGCTTAAAAACTATGGTATTAAACAGATTTTGATTGACAGGATGATGGTGAATTTTCATATAATAAAAGCAGAACAATACATGCGTAAAAGGGATTATGCAAATAAAGATAAGTCGGTTGCTTACATCGAAAAAAATTATAAAAAATTCCCACTCTCCAATTATGATTTTCTGAGTCTTGCCCAGTTTTTAACCTATTATTCAAACCACGACAAAGCGGTCGATTTATTAGATGAAAAAGTGAGAAGTGTTACGGTTGACGAAGATTTGTTGTTTTATTATTTAAACTTGACCTTAATAAAACCATCGATTACGGCATCTTCAAATTATCGTACTATCATGCTGAACGCTATAAACATGAATCAAAAAAGGTTTTGTAAGGTATTCAATTCAATTAATGATGGCGGAGTAACTTTTCAACTTTTAGAGGATGAATATTTAAGAAAAACCTATTGCGAAAATTGTAATGAATAAAAAAGATCATTAGTAGGGTCAAACAAACTGAGCCACCAAAATCAAAAAAGCAACTACCAAAGTAGCAATCAATACACCTCTAGCCCTATAATCTTGGCGTTTTTTAATAAAAACAAAAAAAGCCAACAAATTCGGAATCGCTGCAATACTCAACACCTGTCCGTAAAGGCTATTTTCTTTTAAAACCGCGAGAGATTCTTCAAATGTACCTTCCAGAGCATATTCAACATATAAATAAAAACCCATAGCTGTGGCAAACAACCCAACTAAAAACCCAATTAGTATTTCTTTTTTTATAAATCCCATGTATTCAAATTTTTGATATAGTGATGTGCGGTCATGTCAAATTGTACAGGTACCAAAGAAACATAACCGTTCTCTAATGCCCACATATCGGTATCTTCACCTTTGTCCAAATTTACAAACTTACCCGCTAACCAATAATAATCTTCCCCCTGAGGGCTAACGCGTTTGTCAAATACTTCTTGCCAGTTGCCATGAGCCTGTCGGCATACTTTAATCCCTTTGATAGCTTCCTTTTTTAGGTCGGGGATGTTTACATTAAGTACAACACCTTCTGGTAATCCATTTTCCAAAATGTTTTCCACTATCTTTTTTACATATTTTTTACTAGCTTCAAAATTTGCATCCCAATTGTAATCCATTAAAGAAAATCCAACGGCTGGCACTCCTTCAATACCGGCTTCTACCGCAGCACTCATCGTACCGGAATAAATTACATTTAAAGAGGCGTTTGAACCGTGATTTATCCCTGAGACACAAATGTCAGGTTTTTTATTTAAAATTTCGTTAACTGCCATTTTAACACAATCAGCGGGAGTACCTGAGCAACTGTACTCTAATTGTGGGCCATCATCTATGGTAACTGGGTTACACCTCAATGTGTCGTTTACCGTAATGGCGTGCCCCATGCCACTTTGGGGGTTATCAGGTGCCACTACTACCACATCACCAATCTCGTTCATTACGGAGATTAGGGTTCTAATTCCCGGTGCTGTAATACCATCGTCATTACAAACTAAAATCAAAGGCTTTTCACTCATAAAACAAATTAATTAATAAGAATACAAAACTACTATTTTTTTACCTTAACTACTTTACTATTTCTTTAACACTTCTGTAATAATAGATATTAAATCTATCCGTTTAGAATCAATACAGTTCCTGAATATTGAACTTGAAAAGCAAAAAATCTGTTAAATCCTTTACAATTTGAATTATTGGCACTATTTTAGTAGATTGTTAGCAAGTTGTCCTAATGAAAAAAATAATAAAGTTTATGAAATCGAATTATAAAATTATACTCCCAGTAATTTTATTGGCAGGGATATTATTGAGTTTTAATATCAAGCAAAAACAAGATCCTGAAAAAGAAAAAATATTGCTAGGTCTGATAAGGTCCGCACTGACACAAGGTCATTATCAGCCACATGAAATAGATGATGAATTCTCAAATGCTGTCTATACTAATTTTATTGAAGGATTAGACCCTGCTAAACGTTTTTTTACTCAAGAAGACATTAAGGAATTTGAAAAGTACAAATTGCAGATCGATGACCAAATAAAAGCAGAAAACCTATCTTTTTACCGCGTAGTAACTTCAAAATATTTACAACGTGTACAAGAGGCCAAAGGGTTTTACAAAGAAATTTTAAAGCATCCTTTTGATTTTAGCAAAGACGAAATTTTTGATATTGATTACGACAAAAAAGAATATCCAAAAAATGAGGTGGACTTAATCATTAACTGGCAAAAACAGTTTAAGTTAACAACCTTATCACGTTTACACAGTAAAATTGAAGCACAAGAGGATAAACAAAAAGAAGATGCCAATGCAGAGTTAAAAACTTTTACCGAGCTTGAAATTGAAGCTAGAGAAGCTACGTTAAAAAGCATGGAAGAATTTTTTGATTATAAAGATGATGAAGATGATGAGGATTGGTATTCCATTTTTATAAACAGTATTTCTACAGAGTTTGATCCGCATACCACCTATTTTGCCCCAAGAACAAAAAAGAAGTTTGATATTGATATGACGGGAAAAATTGAAGGTATTGGTGCCAGACTACAGCGAAAAGGTGAATATACACGTGTTGACGAGCTTATTTCGGGTGGTCCAGCCTGGAGAGATGGAAACCTAGAAGTGGGAGATATTATTACGAAAGTAGCACAAGCAGACGGTGAACCGTTAGATATTGTTGGGATGCGTTTAGATGATGCCATTGAATTCATTAAAGGAAAAAAAGGAACAGAAGTCAGACTTACTGTCAAAAAATTGGATGGTTCAACACAGGTAATCCCTATAATTAGAGATGTTGTGGAAATTGAAGAAACCTTTGCCAAAACAAGTATCGTAAAAAAGGATGGCAGAAAATTTGGGGTTATTGATTTGCCTAAATTTTATATAGATTTTAGCGAAAGAAACTTTAGAAATTCTGCTTCGGATATGGCACTTGAAGTAGAAAGACTGAATAAAGAGAATGTTGAAGGATTAGTTATAGATTTACGTAACAATGGTGGCGGGTCTTTAGACACTGCAATAGATATTGCCGGATTGTTTATTGAAGAAGGACCAATTGTTCAGGTAAAATATAAAGACGGTAAACCAAAAATACGTTCTGATAAAGATTATAGAATTCAATGGAACAAACCATTGGTAATTATAGTTAATGAAATATCTGCTTCGGCTTCGGAAATTTTTGCTGCTGCCATGCAAGATTACAATAGGGCGGTTATAATTGGAAGTAAACAAACTTATGGTAAAGGTACCGTACAAAATTATATGGCACTTAACAGGTATTTTGATTATGATAAAGATCTAGGTGCTTTAAAGCTGACCATTCAAAAATTTTATAGGGTAAATGGCGGATCAACACAACTTAAAGGTGTGGTTTCCGATGTAGCTTTGCCCGATAGGTATGCTTATATGAATATAGGGGAAAGAGATGAGACAAATTCTTTAAAGTGGGATAAAATTGAAAGTGCTGAGTATAAAGTATGGGATGGCTATTCAAATTTTGATGAAGCAGTAAACAATAGCAAAAAACGTGTTGTTGAAAATGAACAATTTAGACTGATAGATAACAATGCCAAATGGTTAAAAGAAGGTCAAGATGATACTACTGTTTATTTAAATTACGAAAAATATAAAGAAGATTTAAAAAATCGAGAAGAGCAGGGCAATAAGTTTAAAGCAATGTACGAATACAAAAACGACCTGAGTTTTACATCGCCCAGTTACGAGGTAGAATCGTTAAAACAAGATTCTATTTTAGCTAAAAAACGCGAAATTTGGCATAAAAATCTAAGTAAAGATATTTATGTAGAAGAAGCGTTAAACATTGTTGCCGATTTGAAAGTAAAGAAAGAGAAAACTCTGGTTAAGAATTAACTCTATAAGCCATTAGGCTAGTATATTTAAAATGCCCTTTGAGATACTATTTCAGAGGGTTTTTTCTTTATCTTTAAGATGTTGCTTCAATCAATTTACTTCTATATGCGGTCAAAAGCTTCGATTTGGAAATAAAACCCAGGTATTTGTCGTTTTTTATTACGGGTAAATTCCAAGCTCCGGTCTTTTGAAATTTTTCCATTATCATTTGCATTGAATCTTTTTCATATATAATCTGTTCTGGCGATTGGTGCATATAATCTCTAACCGTGGTAGTATTGTATAGGGATTGATTAAACATACATTCTCTTATGTCATCAACCAGAACCACACCCACCAAAATTTTGTTTTCGTTTACCACTGGAAATAAATTTCGTGTAGATTTTGAAACACCTTTATGTAGCATATCTCCAAGGGTCATATCAGGGTTTAATACAATAAAATTCTTTTCAATTACTTCATCTATTTTCATTGAAATCAATACGTTTTGATCTCTATCATGGGTTACTAAATCGCCACGTTCTGCTAGTTCTTTCGTGTAAATGGTATGGCCCATATACTGTTTGGTAATCATATAAGAGATGGCAACAGCAATCATTAAAGGGATAAAAAGTTCGTAACCGCCCGTAATTTCAGCAATTAAAAAAATGGCCGTTAACGGTGCTTGAATTACACCCGCAATTAATCCTGCCATACCGATGAGCGTAAAATTAGCTTCTGAAACATTAAAACCCAGCCCTAGGTTATTGATGATTTTAGCAACAACGTTGCCTAACGTACTACCCATTACCAATGAAGGAATAATGACTCCACCAACCCCACCAGCGGCAAAAGTGATAGTCATGGCAACCGCTTTAAATACGGTAATTCCAACTAATAGCCCAATAATAATCCAGATATTGTCTATATGGTCATCAAAAGGTGTTGAACCCAATGCGGCCAATGTTTCGCCATGTAATAAATTGTTTACAAAGCCTAATCCCTCACCGTACAATGGTGGGATAAAATAGAGTAAAATACCAATAATTAAACCACCTATCAATAGTTTGACAAAACGACTCTTAAATCGATCAAAAAATTGATATATGGCAAAATATATTTTGGTAAAATACAAAGATGCAATTCCCGTACCTACTCCCAAAATAATATAAAAAGGCGTGTCTTTTAAGGCAAACTTATCAATAACATCAAAATTAAAAAGCACCTCTTGACCCATAAAAAAATAAGAGGTCAATACGGATGAAATAGAAGCAATCAACAATGGAACCAATGATACAAACGTGAGGTCTAAACTGAATATTTCAATGGCAAACACCAATGCAGCAATGGGCGATTTAAAAATAGTGGCAACAGCACCAGAAGTGGCACAGGCAATTAATAATGTTCGTGTTTTTTTATCTATTAAAAGGACTCTACTAAAAGTTGAACTAAGAGCCGAACCAATAGTGATTGTTGGCCCTAACAAACCTACCGAACCCCCAAAGCCAACAGTTAAGGGTGCAGCGAATAAATTAAAATAAATACGCTTGTGCGATATTCTTCCATTTTGCCTTAAAAGTGCATATAATACGGATGGAACAGCTCTTTTTATATAAGATGGTGTTTCGGGAAATATGCGTTTTTTAAAGATATACTTTCTCAATAAATATACTAAAAGCAATCCGATTATAGGTAAAATAAAATAGAGCTGATTTTGAGAAAAAATAATACCTTGCTCTAAAGTTTTCTCAATTGTAAAAGTTATATTTTTTAAGGTAACTGCAGCTAAGCCCGTTAAAAAACCAACCGTTGCACTCGCTAAAATGATAAACTTTTTTTGGGAAATATATTTATACCTCCAAATATTTACCTTCCTAATTATATTTTTGTAAAAGGCCATGGGTTTATCATGAGATAATATTGAATATTATAAAGTCACCTTCAAATGTAGCTCTTTTAACTGAGTTTCATCTATAGGTGCTGGAGCATCAATCATTACATCTCTTCCTGAATTGTTTTTAGGGAATGCAATAAAATCACGTATGGTTTCTTGTCCACCTAAAATAGCAACTAATCTATCCAAACCAAATGCAATACCGCCATGTGGTGGTGCACCGAATTCAAATGCATTCATTAAAAATCCAAATTGAGCTTTGGCTTCTTCTTTGGTAAATCCTAAATGGTCAAACATTAGAGACTGTGTTGTTTTATCGTGGATACGGATAGAACCACCTCCTATTTCGTTACCGTTTAACACTAAATCGTAAGCGTTGGCCCTAACTTTTGCAGGGTCAGAATCCAATAACTTAATATCTTCAGGTTTTGGCGATGTAAACGGATGGTGCATCGCATGGAAGCGTTCAGTTTCTTCGTCCCATTCCAACAAAGGAAAATCAACAACCCATAATGGTGTAAATTCTTTGGGGTTGCGGAGACCTAAACGATCTGCCAATTCCATTCGTAAGGCACTTAGTTGTGCTCTAACTTTATCTGTTTGCCCAGAAAGCACACAAATTAAATCGCCAGGTTTTGCTTCCGTGGCTTCAGCCCATTTTGTTAAATCTTCCTGATCATAAAATTTATCGACAGAAGATTTATACGTGCCATCCTCATTACAACGTACATACACCATTCCTAACGCACCAATCTGTGGACGTTTTATCCAATCAGTCAGTTTGTCAATTTCTTTTCTAGTGTAGGTATTTCCACTAGGAACGGCAATTCCAACAACCAATTCGGCTTGGTTAAAAACGTTAAAATCTTTATGCTGGGCTACTTTGTTCAATTCGCCAAACTCCATTCCAAAACGGATATCGGGTTTGTCGTTTCCGTATTTTTTCATGGCTTCATCAAAAGTCATTCTTGGAAATTTATTGACCTCAACACCATTAATTTCTTTTAGTAAATGACGTGTCAATCCTTCAAAAGCATCTAAAATATCCTCTTGCTCCACAAATGCCATTTCGCAGTCAATCTGCGTAAACTCGGGTTGTCTATCGGCACGTAAATCTTCATCTCTAAAGCATTTAACAATCTGAAAATATTTGTCTAAACCACCCACCATCAACAATTGTTTGAATGTTTGCGGACTCTGAGGTAAGGCGTAAAATTGACCTTCGTTCATACGAGAAGGCACCACAAAATCGCGAGCACCTTCTGGGGTCGATTTTATCAAATAAGGGGTTTCCACCTCTATAAATCCTTGATTGGATAGGTAGTTTCTGACCTCTTGGGTGACTTTAGATCGGAATATCAATTTCTCTTTTACCGGATTTCTTCTGATATCCAAGTAACGGTATTTCATCCGTAATTCCTCTCCACCGTCTGTTTCATCTTCTATTGTAAAAGGAGGCAAAAGTGCTTCATTTAAAATTGTCAATTCAGAAACCAATACCTCAATTTCTCCTGTTGGAATGTTTGGGTTTTTTGAAGTCCGTTCAATCACTTTTCCTTTTACTTGGATAACAAACTCTCGTCCCAAATTTTGGGCTTGTTTCAAAATAGTTTTTGAGGTACGTTCTTCATCAAAAATAAGTTGGGTAATTCCATACCTGTCTCTAAGATCGACCCAAATCATAAACCCTTTGTCTCGTACTTTTTGTACCCAACCAGACAAAATTACTTCCTTATTGATATGCGACGCGTTTAATTCGCCACAATTATGACTTCTATACATGGTAAAAAAATTGATGTGCAAAATTAGTTAATTTTGATGGGTTTGCTATCAATTTTTTATGGCATTATTTTGATCTGTTTTTAGGCTAATTTGTTTCACTATAACCAATTGGAGGTGGAGGAGGTGGAAGAATTTCAATTTTTTCCCATAACATAATATATAATGGCGTTTTAAGTTTAATTGAATCAGCGGTTCTGGTTATTCTATCAAACAATTCAATTAGGTTGTCAGTTGAATCAGTCGCTTCATACTGGATTGCTATTCCTATTCTTTCAGGACTATCACTATAACTAGGATCTTTTCCATAATTCGAATAGTCTTTTTTCATTACATAAAAGAGACTATCTATTGGAAAAATATCTCCAACCTTAAAAACGGAATCTTTAGTTATTTCAATGATATTTTTTAGATTGGGGCAATAAGTCATCCCGCTTGAATAACAAAATTCATTAAAATAAATTGTTTTTAAAATATTTTTAGTTTTGAATGAAATATTGGGTGTGCTATCATTGCACGATAGTTCTTGTATTTTGTTGTGAAGTTTTAAGTAAGTGGGGTATTTTTTTAAATCTATTTCCACATAAGTACTATCATTATCTAATATTTTATACCCATATTCTTTTTTTATAAGATTATCATCAGATGATTTTTGTTTTATACATCCCTGTAGAAGAAGAAATGAAATACATAAAAGTAAAAATCGGTACATTTAGTTATGCTTATAGGTTACTAAATTACATCAAAAACTAAACCAAGACTTTCTTAATTTAAGAATTTACTTGGCTTATTTTACTTTTTAGGTGTTAATAAGGGTTCTTGGTCTAAAAAGTTAAACCAAAACTAGATTTATTAATATTTTAGTGTGTTAAATATTAATTAGGGGATAAATGAAAATAGTTACACCACTAAATTTAGTTTTAATCTTAACTTTAATGGTTACGTTAAACTGTATGTATGCCCAAAAAACAGGTAACATCGTTGAATATTTTGGTAAGGAAAAAGTAAATGAAGTTAGTGAGGGTAAGGTCTTGCATATTTTTAAAACGGGATTAAAATTACAAATGCCACGTTTTGGATTTGAATCTTCTTCTTTTCCCAATGATCCTGTTTTTGAACGTTTTTTAATGAATAGTAACTATAAACCAACCAAGGAACCTACATTTGATATAGATTTTTTAGGAAATCCCTTACGATGGGAATCCATAAAAGTAGATAGTACTAGCAGTTTTTCAGATCGCGGTTTACGATCGGCTTATGTGTATTTATCTTATAAATCGAATTCAGAAAAAATTGTGCTTTTTGAAGCATCAGGCCATTCGTTGGCTTTAATTAATGGTTTTCCGCATGAAGGTGATCATTACGACTTTGGTTATAGTCTTATCCCCATTAAACTCAAAAAAGGCGAGAATATTTTTGTGCTAAAAGTTGGGCGATTTCCAAGAATTAGAGCAAGATTGATTACACCTTCTACAGGATTGCAATTTACCTCAAGAGATATGACTATGCCAGATGTTCAGCAGGAAGAAAATAAAGATTATATAGGAGCCATTAGAATTGTAAATGCGACTGAAAATTGGATTAAGGGTGCTAAAATAGAAGCAAATTTAGAAGGAAATATTGCCATAAATAGTATGGAAGCTATTCCACCATTATCAGTTCAAAAAGTACCATTTTCTTTTACTTCAAATCCTGCTCAGGCGTCCAAAAAGAATATGCAATTGCAGTTGGAACTGAAAAGTGATAAAAGTGTTACACTTGATAAGCAAGAGGTTACTTTACAAGTAAAATCAAAATACAAACATCATAAAAAGACTTTTGTAAGTAATATAGATAATAGCGTACAATACTATAGCGTGGCACCGTCAACATCTAACGATGATTCACAAGCTTTGTTTTTATCCGTTCATGGAGCTTCGGTAGAAGCTGTAAATCAGGCCAATGCTTACAAACAAAAAGATTGGGGGACATTAGTTGCACCTACCAACAGAAGACCATTTGGGTTCGCTTGGGAAGATTGGGGAAGACTTGACGCTTTGGAAGTATTGGCTGATGCGACGACAATTTATAAACCAGACCCAAGGAAAATTTATTTGACCGGTCATTCTATGGGTGGACACGGAACATGGTATTTGGGGGCAACTTATCCAGATAAATTTGCTGCTATTGCCCCTTGTGCAGGGTATCCTGATTTGTTGGCGTATCGCGATGGTTTTACAAAACGAATATTGGAAATGACACCCGAAAGATTAGAACGGATGGGTATGTCTTCAAAGATTGTGGAACGTATGAAATTGCAATCTGTAAATACACCTATGGAAAATATAATTGAAAGAGCCGGAACTCCAAGCAGAACACTTAAATTGGAACGCAACTATTTACAAAGTGGCGTTTATGTGCTCCATGGCGAAAAAGATAATGTTGTACCAACCTCTATAGCAAGGGAAATGCGTGAACGTTTGGGCAAATTCCATAACGATTTTACCTATTATGAATATCCTGATGGTACTCACTGGTATGGAAACCATAGTGTGGACTGGCCTCCAATTTTTGATTTCTTTAAACAAAGAACCATAACAAAAGATAAGGATGTAAAAAATCTTGAATTTTTTACGGGTTCTCCTGGCGTTTCAGCAAAATCACATTTTATAACTATACATCAACAGGAAAAACCGTTTGAAGTCAGTTCTTTTGATTTTTCTAAGGAAAACGGCTTTAATATTACTACGAATAACGTTGCAATTTTAGAAGTTGATTTATCGCATCTAACAGATACAATCAGTGCAGTTACTATTGACGGAAATGCTTTGGAGGTTACAGCCAATGGCAAAATATTTCTTAAAAAGGATAGTGATAAATGGACAACAACTTCTGCACCCTCATTAAGTCAAAAAGGACCTCACAGAAATGGCGGATTTAAAGATGCATTTAGAAATAATGTAGTTTTTGTTTACGGTACCAAAGGTACTGCCGAAGAAAGCAAATGGAATTACCACAAGGCACTTTTTGATGCGGAGACTTTTTATTACCGTGCCAACGGAAATGTTGAAATGATAAAGGATACTGATTTTTCTTTAAAAAAGTATGCGGATAGAAACGTTATCATATATGGAAATAAAGATAACAATGCCGCTTGGAAATTGCTGCTAAAAGATAGTCCCATTCAGGTTGCAACTAATGAGGTTGATTTTAATGGTAAGAAGTTGACGGGAGATCAATGGGGTATGTACTTTATAATGGCCAGAAAAGATAGCGAAAATGCAAGTATAGGTGTGGTAACCGCAACTGGAAACAAAGGAATGAAAGCGTCTTATGCCAATCATTATCTGGTAAACGGTACTACTTTTCCCGATGTTGTTTTGTTTGATAGCGAAATCTTGAACCAAGGTGTTGATGCCGTAAAATGTGCAGGCTTCTTTGGGAATGATTGGTCTGTAGAAAATGGGGAATTTGAGTGGAAGTGAAAAGAAGCCCCTCCCCAACCCTCCCCCGAGGGGAGGGAGTTGCTTAGACTAAGGATTTTACACTTGAAACTGGAGATGAAATCTAACGGTTAATTTAACAAATTCCAATATTAATTATTGAAAACAATAATTAAATTGTACCATTTTAAACTTAAACGACTATTAGTTCCCTCCCCTTGTGGGGAGGGTTAGGGAGGGGTTTTTGTTAAACAAATCCCATAACACTACCCCGCAACTCACAGAAATATTTAGAGAATGTTTTGTGCCGTATTGCGGAATTTCAATACAATAATCAGACGCTGATACGACAGGTTGTTGTACCCCTTTTACTTCATTACCAAAAATAACCGCTAATTTTTTACCTTTTGTCGGCTTAAAATTTTGAAGTTCAATACTATTTTCTGCTTGTTCTATGGAGGCTATTTCAACATTTTCATTTTTTAATTTTTCAACCAACTGTAATGTGTCGTCAATATGTTCCCATTCTACAGTTTCTGTTGATCCCAAGGCGGTTTTATGAATATCTTTATGTGGTGGTTTTGCGGTAATCCCGCAGAGGAAAATTTTTTCAACTAAAAAGGCATCAGAAGTTCTAAAAACCGAACCAATATTATTTAAACTCCTTATGTTGTCTAAAATTACAATCAAAGGTGTTTTATTGGCTGATTTGAATTCTTCGGTATTTAGTCTATCAAGTTCGCTGTTTTTTAATTTACGCATTTTTTAATCTTCATTTGGCGGTGTTCAGTTTGCAGAAAAATTCTGTGAGAATCTGCGAAATTATCGGGAAATAAAACATGTTTATCAACTATTTCTAACTGTTTGGTTATATAGATTTCGTAAGTAGTTTATTTTAGTTCCTGTTGTATGTAATTTTCCATTTCAACTAATCCTTTCATTCTTTCGTTTTTAGACAATTCATTAAATTTATCCCATTCCGTTTCAAATGATTCGTAAAATAAATTCTCATATTTTACAATAGAATCCAACGTTATTGATTTAATGTTTCCTTTGTTTAAATTTATAATTTTAGATACAAGTTTTCGTCTGTAAACTTCACATAAATCAAATCTAGCCTGAGCAATTCTTATAAAATTCGCGTCAGACGTATCTGATACGTAAGAATTTTCAGGTAGAAATACGGTTGTAGAACGTAAAACAATACTGTCGGTTATTCTATGCACGTTGACAATTCCTACTCTGGCGGAAAAATTATCAATATAATTTTGATCAGGGTCAAACTGAAAGTCTGATACTTTCAATTCCACATTGGGAGTCCAAATTATAGATTTTCGTAATGCTAAATATTCTTGTACATCATTCCATTTGAAGGTAACAAATAAAATAAAAAATATCAAAACTACTAAAATTATCCAAATAGTTTTCTTCTTCTTCATTAGTGATAATTAAATTACTGTTATTTATCTATAATCAATCCCCAAAAGTAAAAAATTAATACCATGATTGTGAATAATTGATACAGCTTCATTTTAAACTCACCCTAAAAAAATGTAACTTCGCGTCTTATCATTTAATCTCCAGAATCTTGGCTAAAACGAAAAAAGTCACCCCTTTAATGAAGCAATATAATGCCATCAAGGTTAAATATCCTGATGCCATGTTGTTGTTTAGAGTGGGAGATTTTTACGAGACATTTGGCGAAGATGCAGTAAAAGCAGCTGGTGTTTTAGGGATTGTTTTAACAAAACGCGGTGCAGGTAGTGAAAGTGAAACGGCCTTGGCGGGATTCCCACATCATTCCTTAAATACCTATTTGCCGAAATTGGTAAAAGCGGGTATGCGAGTTGCCATTTGCGATCAATTGGAAGATCCCAAAATGACTAAAACCATTGTAAAACGTGGTGTAACGGAATTGGTTACCCCCGGTGTGGCTCTTAATGATGAGGTGTTACAATCTAAAACCAACAATTTTTTAGCAGCAATTCATTTTAGTAAAAGACAATTAGGTATTTCTTTTATGGATATCTCTACAGGTGAATTTTTGGTGGCAGAAGGCAATGATGAGTATATTGATAAATTGCTTCAAAATTTTAATCCGAGTGAGGTATTAGTTCAAAAACAATTTAAAAATAAGTTTAAAGAAGCTTTTGGCGAACGTTATTATACTTTTTATCTCGATGATTGGATTTTCCAAGAAGATTATGCCAATGAACAATTAACCGAACATTTTAAGATAAAATCGCTTAAGGGTTTTGGTATTGACGATTTGCAACATGGAATTGTTTCCGCGGGTGCAATTTTATATTATTTATCTGAAACACAACATAAAAAACTAGAGCATATTTCTACCATTCAACGTGTAGAAGAAGATCATTATGTTTGGATGGACCGATTTACGGTTCGGAATTTAGAACTGTATTATTCCAATCAGCCCGAAGCAGTTACTTTGTTGGATGTTATTGACAGGACCATTTCACCCATGGGTGGAAGACTCTTAAAACGCTGGCTGGCATTACCATTGAAAAATATTGAACAGATAAGGCAACGGCACGAAATCGTAAAGTACCTGATTGATAACGATGATTTTTATAACGGCATCATTTATCAAATCAAACAAATATCCGATATAGAACGGTTAATCTCAAAAGTAGCTACGGGAAAGATAAATCCGCGTGAAGTGGTATTGTTAAAGGATTCTTTAAAAGCTATTTTACCAATTAAAATCAATGCCGAAAAGAGTGAAAATAAATCTCTGCAACAATTAGGAAAACAACTGCATAATTGTACGGACTTAATAGAAAAAATTTCAATAACCATATATGATGATGCTCCCGTAAATATCAACAAGGGAAATACAATTGCAAAAAATGTTTCCAAAGAATTGGACGATTTACGAGCCATATCTACCAACGCCAAAGATTATTTGGACAATATGTTGGCACGAGAAACCGAGAGAACTAAAATACCAAGTTTAAAGATAGCTTTTAACAACGTTTTTGGGTATTATATTGAGGTCAGAAACACGCATAAAGACAAAGTGCCGGAAGAATGGATTCGGAAACAAACTTTGGTAAATGCCGAACGTTATATTACTGAAGAGCTCAAAGAATATGAAACTAAAATTTTAGGTGCAGAAGAAAAAATAGCCGTACTAGAACAACAGATTTTTTCCGATTTATTACAGTTTATGACGGTGCATATTCAGCAAGTGCAAGAAAATGCTCAACTTGTTGCAAAATTGGATTGCCTTTGTTCTTTTGCACAAACTGCCAAAGACCATAATTATGTGCGTCCGCAATTAGATGAAAGTACCGATTTAGAAATCAAAAACGGTCGCCACCCAGTAATTGAAAAACAATTACCCATTGGCGAAGAATATATTGCCAATGATGTGGTTTTGAATAGAGCACAGCAACAAATCATCATGATTACAGGGCCGAATATGAGTGGTAAATCGGCTATTTTACGTCAAACTGCCTTGATAGTGTTATTGGCTCAAATGGGAAGTTACGTTCCTGCACAACAAGCTCGAATTGGTGTGGTTGACAAAATTTTTACAAGGGTAGGAGCGAGCGATAATATTTCCATGGGAGAATCTACCTTTATGGTAGAAATGAATGAAACAGCCAACATTCTAAATAACATTTCTGAACGTAGTTTGGTATTATTAGATGAAATAGGGCGTGGTACGAGTACATACGACGGAATATCAATTGCTTGGGCAATTGCAGAATATTTACATGAACATCCTTCAAAAGCAAAAACATTATTTGCCACACATTATCATGAGTTAAATGATATGACAGAAACATTTGACCGTGTCAAAAACTTTAATGTTTCCATAAAAGAACTCAAAGACAATGTTATTTTTCTACGAAAATTAGTGCCAGGAGGTAGTGAACACAGCTTTGGAATACATGTGGCCAAATTGGCAGGGATGCCCGCTTCGGTAATTCATCGAGCCAATAAAATGCTTAAAAAATTAGAAGCAAGTCATTCTTCTGACGAAATAAAAGACAAACTCAAAAAAGCTACTGAGGAAGATGTGCAACTTAGCTTTTTCCAATTGGACGATCCACTTCTAGAAGATATAAAGGAAGAAATTTTAGCGACAAATATTGACGCTCTAACGCCAATAGAAGCTTTAATGAAATTGAATGAGATTAAGAGGATGTTGACTAAAAAATAGAAAGCTTTTCCTAGACCTAACCTAATGGGAGGTATTTACGAATGTAACTTCATCCCCTCATGGCTATTTACAAACTCCATTTTTTGTTAATTTAAGAGCTAAGGCTAATATAGATATTATTATTCTGCTATCTTTGTGGTAATTAATTTAGACTATGCATTTTTTATTTATAAGCGGTGGCGAAATATTTGTAGTACTCATTATAGTACTTATGCTTTTTGGTGCGGATAAAATACCTGGTATTGCCAAAGGATTGGGCAAAGGGATGCGTCAATTAAAAGACGCTACGAATGATATTAAGAGAGAGATTACTGAAACGGCAGAAAAACAAGGAATAGATACCGATTTGGCTAAGGATCTTAAAAAAGATATAAAATCGATAAAAGAAAACGTTAAGGGCAATATTGACGATGTAACCGGTCCCATAAAACGAAATTTATAAATTAGTATAATTGGATTTCTTAGATCAAATTATTGAATATGACAAGGAGTTATTTATCTATTTAAATAATTGGGGGTCTGAACCTTGGGATGAATTTTGGTTGACTATTACAAATCAGTTCAGTTGGATTCCTTTATTTTTACTACTGTTTTATTTTATTTTTAAAGCCTATGGCTGGAAAAAAGGATTGGTACTCGTTTTAGTTGCTGCTGCTCTGGTAACCTTTTCCGATCAGTTTGTTAATCTGATAAAAAATGGAATAGCTAGGTTACGACCCAATAACGACCCAACTGTGAAAGAACTGATTCGGATTTTAAAGAATCCAAAAGGTTTTAGTTTTATTTCCGGGCATTCCACAACTTCTTTTGCCGTAACAACTTTTATGATATTAACCTTGAGGAAATATTATAAATATACTTTTTCACTACTAATTTGGCCTTTATTGTTTGCCTATAGTAGAATTTACCTAGGTGTGCATTTTCCCTTAGATATATTTATAGGAATGCTTGTAGGGATTTTAATAGGTATTTTATTTTATAAAATCAGCTTGTTTTTTCTTAAAAAAGTAGCTGTTAATAGCTAAAACCATGTCGTTGCATCTGAGAATCTGAACTTAAAAAATCAGAAATTCGTTTTTTTAAAGATTTTATTTTCCTTTTAACCCTTCTGATTTCTTGAATAAGCGATTTATTTTCTTCTCGATAAATTTGTAGCTCTACCGTATTGCCCGTTGCTAATAATTGAGACAAATGTACTCTGTGCTTTTCCAAATTATCCGATAAGTTTTTCATCAACCTATCTTGCGTAGTGTTTGTAATTAAAGCAATGTTTTTTTGTACTTGAACTTCAATATGGTCTTTAACTTTTTTGGAATTTACACGGCGTTTTAATTCACGTAGCTCGTCAATATAAAAGTCAAATTCCTTTGCCCATTTTTTAGTTTCCTTATACCACTTTTTCAGATGTTCCTTGTTTAAATTTGATGTTTGAGTATTCATAATTTAGAGTTTATTTGTTGTTCTAAAGGTATGAATAGTTAACCCGATTTTAGGTTAACATATTGTCAAATTAAAGTTAAAGATTTGTTATTTTACCCTGCTGATGGATAAACCATCCCTTATTGGTAGTAAAACCGTTTCAACCCTAGTATCGTCTTTAAGCAATTTATTGTAAGCGATTAAAGCTTTGGTATCATCATCACTAGGATCTAATTTTTCAGTTACTTTGCCGCTCCACAACACATTATCTGACAAAATGATACCTCCTTTGTGCATTTTATCAATAACCAAATTGAAATAATTACTGTAATTACTCTTATCGGCATCAATAAACACTAAATCGAAACTCTCATTAATGTTCGGAATAACTTTAAGAGCGTTACCCGTATATTGTTCTATTTGATTTTTATAAGGCGATTGATCGAAATATTTTTTTTGTAAGAATAATAGTTCTTCGTTATGGTCAATGGTATGTAGCTTGCCATTTGGTGCAAGTCCTTCCGCCAAGCATAATGCAGAATAACCTGTATAGGTGCCAATTTCTAAAATAGATTTTGGCTGTACCAATTTAGAGAGCATTGCCAACACGCGACCTTGAAAATGACCGCTTAACATTCTAGGAACTAACACTTTTTGCCAAGTTTCTCGGTTGAGTTGTTTCAATAATTCAGGCTCGTCTTCCGAATGGGCAATTGCGTAATCTTCTATTTTTTGAGGTAAGAAATCCATGGAGTAAAAATAATCAATATTCAAGCACCAAAAAACAATTAAAAATTAAAAAAGGAAGTTATAAACTGCAAAAATCAGAGTTGGAATTTGGAATTTTAAAAATTGAGTTTTTTATTTCATTCTTTTAACCACTTCTGTTTGAAGCACTTCTTTTTCTTCATTGCAAAGCTTATGTTCACTTTCGGTTTTATGCAAATGTTTGTTGCAAACTTTAGTTAATGTAGCATTCTGTTTAGAATAAAGTCCACAAGTTTTGCACATAAAAATATGGAATCTTAGTTTTAATATCTCCCAAAAGGAAGCTTCTTTATATTGACTTTTATTGCAAATGGCAGTAGCTTCATCACAGCTAATTAAAAAAATCTTACTCATAAAACACTATTTTGAAAACCAATTATCTTCTAAACATTTTCTTAGTTGATGCCTAGCTCTATGGATGATTACCCATAAATTAGACGGGGTAATGCCCAATTCATTACATATTTCTTCTGTTTGAAAATGCTCAACATTTTTTAATAAAAACACCGTTCTGTATTTGTCGGGTAAATTATTTATGCATTTGTTCAATACATTTTTTAACTCTGCATTCTCAATTTGTTTTTCAGCTCCATTGTCCCATTGTTGTGGTACGCGTTCTTCTAACCAACTTCCTTTTTTATCTCCTTCCTCGTAAAAGTTAACTTTTACTTCAGCTTTTCCTTTGCGGGAATTTATTTTTCTGTAATAGTCTATTATTTTACGCTTTAAAATAGAAATAAGCCAAGTGCGTTCAGAGGCTTCCCCTTTAAAGTTTTTAGCAGCTTTTAATCCCGAAAAAAAGGTTTCTTGAACCAAATCTTTAGCTTGCTCATGGTTATCTACACGAGTAATGGTATAGTTGTACATATAATCAGAATATGCACTTACCCAATTATTTGGGTCTAAACTATGTTTGGTTGAATTTGACATTTAATTGAAAAAAAGCAAATATAAGCTATTATTCTTTTCCGATATGAAAAATGGCATCGCCCCTATTTACTACCGGAAAATTATTTAAGGCAATAATATATCCATCATAAGGGGCTTTAACACTTAATGTAGATTCGCCATAAGTATCGGTTATATAACCCAATATTTGTCCTTTAGTAACAACTTCTCCGTTCTTTATCCGCAAATTAAGCATACCGGCAATTCTAGCTCTGATCCATCTTCTACTGGTAATTTCGATTGTTTTAGCAACCTCTTTTTCCTCATCTTTCGCTGTCATTTCAAAATATTCCAAGACATTTTTAATACCCTCAATACCTTTCCTAATGGCAAATTTGTTAAACCTCAAACTTTCTCCTGCCTCATAAACTATAATTGGAATATTATGTTGGTGAGCGGCTTTTCTAAACGATTTTGATATTAAATTTGAGGCAAATTGATAGGGAGCATTAAATACGGTTGCCAATTGTTTTCCTTCGTCAGAACCGGGAGTGTATCTAACCTGAGGGTAATTACTACGTTGTTTTCCGCCCGTGTGGATGTCAATTCCAAAATCGACGTTTTTAGTTATTTCCCTTAAATGGAAATAAGCAATTCTACTGGCCAAAGACCCCGTTTTAGACCCAGGGAAACTTCTGTTTACATCTTTATCATGTACATCTCTAGAGAAATGTAAAAATCCGAAAACATTTAATAACGGCACCACAATCACGCATCCTTTTTCCACATCAAAATGGTTTTTGGTAAGCATTTTCCTAACTATTTCAACACCGTTTAATTCATCGCCGTGCAATCCGGCTTGAACCAATACTGTAGGCCCTGGTAATTTTCCATTAAAGACATAAGTTGGAATCTCAATTTTAGTTCCAGTAGCTAGTCTGTCAATTTCAAATTTAATGAGTTTGTGTTCTCCTAAGTCTACTTTTTCACCTTTAATTTCTACGGGTTCGTTTTTGAAATTTTTGTCGAACATTATCTTCTAAATATTTTATAATATGATATGCTACATTTATTTGAGTATAAGCTTCAATGCCCTGTAAACCGGGAGATGCATTAACTTCCAAAAGCAAAGGTCCTTTTTTTGACCTAATAATATCTACACCTGCAACGGGCAAACTTAAATATTTGGTGGCACGCAAAGCCATTTTCTTTTCTGCATTGGTTAAGTCAGCAATTTCACCAGTACCCCCTCTGTGTATGTTGGATCTGAATTCCCCAATTTCACCTTTGCGTTTCATGGAGGCAACAATTTTATTTCCCACAACTATTATCCTGATATCTTCTCCATTAGATTCTTCAATAAATTCTTGCAACAAAAAACTGGCGTTCATATTATAGAAAGTATCCATAATAGATTTTGCCGATTTTTTTGATTCTGCCAAAATAACGCCCATACCCTGTGTACCTTCTTGCAATTTAATAATTACCGGTGGACCTCCCAAAAGTTCTATCTGTTCATCAATATTTTTTGGATTGATGGAAAAAACCGTTTGGGGAATAGGAACGTTTTTTCTGTTCATTATCTGCAGTGTACGTACTTTGTTTTGAGCTCTTAAAATTCCCAGTGAACGTGCCGTGCTAAATACACCGTTCATTTCAAATTCCTTAACAATGGCGGCACCGTGTCTGCTAACCGAAAAACCTATTCTAGGAATAACAACATCAGGTATGTCAATAATATTTTCGCCTTCAAAAACAATTTGAGGTTTGCCTTTTCCTAATTTTACGGAACATTTTGTGTGGTTAATTACACGTACTGTATGTCCCAAATTTTCAGCTTCTTGCACCAATCTATTTGTAGAGTAGATATTTTCGCCAACGGAAAGAATAAAAATGTTCATTAATTGGGCTATTTAGCGTAAAATGGTTTCAATTTCAATTTTATTTTCCAATGTTCTATGAACAGGACATCTATTCGCAATCTGGATTAATCGTTTCCGTTCTTCAAACGTAAGGTCACCAATCAATTCAATGGTCCGTACAAATTTATCTATTTTGGCTGGAGATTCTTCACAAGATAGGCAATCTTCCGCATGCTGTTTAAAATGTTCTAAATGCACCAAAACCTCATCTAAATCCCATTTTTTTCTATCGGCATACATCCTTAACGTTATTGCAGTACATGAGCCTAAACTGGCTAATAATAATTCGTAAGGTGTTAGTCCTGAATCTTTACCTCCAAATTTTTTAGGCTCATCCGCTAAAATTGAGTGCGTCCTTGCCACAATTTCCGTGCTGTATTTTGTTCTTCCAATCCTTACGACCGTTTGTTTATCGGTACTTAACTCCTTTTCTTCGTTAACAAGAACATACCGTTTTGCCCAACTTGCCAGCACTTGCCCCACATAAAACGAATCCTCTTTGTTTGTTAATAGATGATTGGCACCATCTAAAGAAATAAAGCTTTTAGGGTGATGGGCTGCGTTGTAAATTTCTTTGGCGTTGGCAATCTCTACTATTTTATCTTGAGGTGAGTGCAGCACCAAAATAGGTTTTCTTGATTCCTGTAATAATTTGGTCATGTTTTTAGAGCTCAAATCCTCTAAAAAGTGCTTTTTTATGGTAAAAGGTCGGCCACCAATTTCAAAAGTAGCTTCGCCGTCTAAATTTATATTCTCTAAATGACCATCAAACAAATGCTCTACATGCGACGGATTTGATGGTGCACCAATTGTCACAATGGCTTGGATGGATTCAATTTCGTTTGCAGCAAACACGCCTGCAGCCCCTCCTAGGGAATGACCAACTATTATTTTGGGGGACTCATAATTTTCTTTTAAAAAATTGGCCGCAGAAATCAGGTCGTCAATATTGGTAGAAAAGTTAGAATCTTCGAATTTACCTTCGCTTTTGCCCAGACCGGAAAAGTCAAAACGCATTACAGCTATCCTATTCTGGGTTAATGCTTTTGATATATTTCTGACAGCAGTAAAATTTTTAGAACCTGTAAAAAAGTGTGCAAATAAAGCATAGCTTAAAGGTTTTTTATCAATTGGGAAATCAATATTGCCATCAAGAGTTAAGTCTTGTTTGTTTTTAAATTGGACATTTTTAGAATACATAAACTTTATATTGTTTTGGGAATGCTAAATTAGAATAGCTAAATATAATGTTTTATAATCATTCTAAATAAGAAAAAAATTATAGAAGTAATTCGCTTAACAACATTGTAAATATTATCTTTGTAAGACATTCAAAAAACTAATCAAAATGAGTGGATTTTTATCTTCTTCAATTGCCAGAAAAGTTGCAATGGCACTCTCTGCACTTTTTCTGATGATATTTCTGTTACAGCACTTTATTATTAATTTTTTATCGGTTATCAACCCTAATACATTTAATGAAGTTTCCCATTTTATGGGTACCAACTGGTTGGTACAGGGCATTTTTCAACCTATATTAATATTTGGTGTCATTTTCCATTTTATAATGGGTTTTGTACTGGAAATTAGAAACAGGAGTGCAAGACAAATTAAATACGCAAAAAATAATGGAAATGCCAATTCTACATGGATGAGCAGAAATATGATTTACAGCGGACTTGTAATTTTAGCCTTTCTAATTTTACATTTTATTGATTTTTGGATTCCTGAAATCAATACTAAATACATTCAAGGTGATATGTCGGGTATGTTGGCAGAAGGTGAAGGATTTAGGTATTTTGAGGAATTACAACATAAATTTGTTAGTCCACTAAGAGTTGGGGCTTATGTTGTTGCTTTTATCTTTTTAGCGTTGCATTTATTACATGGTTTTCAGTCCGCTTTTCAATCGATGGGAATTACCTCATGGCGACAAAAATATTTTCAAAATATCGCTAAAGGATATTCAATACTTATCCCTGCAGGTTTTATTTTCATTGCTCTATTTCATCACTTTAACCATTAATCTTATTAAACAATGACGACTTTAAATTCAAAAGTACCAAAAGGTCCAGTAAAAGATAAATGGACAGATTATAAAAATCATATTGACTTGGTGAATCCAGCCAATAAAAGAAATATAGATATTATTGTAGTGGGTACTGGTTTAGCCGGTGGTTCAGCTGCAGCTACTTTGGCAGAATTGGGCTATAACGTAAAAGCTTTTTGTTATCAAGATTCTCCACGTAGGGCACACTCTATTGCCGCTCAGGGCGGGATAAATGCCGCAAAAAATTATCAAGGCGATGGTGATTCCAATTACCGATTGTTTTATGATACAGTAAAAGGTGGAGATTACCGTTCCCGAGAGGCGAATGTGTATCGTTTGGCTGAGGTTTCAGGAAATATTATCGACCAATGTGTGGCTCAAGGAGTTCCTTTTGCACGTGAATATGGTGGGTTATTAGATAATCGTTCTTTTGGTGGGGTTTTGGTATCCAGAACTTTTTATGCTAAAGGACAAACGGGTCAACAATTATTATTGGGTGCATATTCTGCGATGAATCGACAAATTGCCCGTGGAAAAATTGAAATGTACAACCGTCACGAAATGTTGGATGTTGTAAAAATTGATGGAAAAGCAAGAGGTATTATTGCACGTAATTTAATTACTGGCGAAATTGAACGCCACTCTGCACATGCCGTAGTTATTGCTTCTGGAGGTTACGGAAACGTTTACTTTTTATCGACCAATGCCATGGGTTCCAATGTTACCGCAGCTTGGAAAATTCATAAGAAAGGTGCATATTTTGCAAACCCCTGTTATACACAGATACACCCAACGTGCATTCCACGTTCTGGTGATTACCAGTCAAAATTAACATTGATGTCCGAATCTTTGCGTAACGATGGTAGAATTTGGGTGCCAAAAAACATTGAAGATGCAAAAGCAATTCAGCAAGGTAAACTAAAACCAACACAGATTCCAGAAGAGAATAGGGATTATTATTTGGAAAGAAGATACCCTGCATTTGGTAACTTAGTACCTCGTGATGTGGCTTCGAGAGCTGCCAAAGAACGTTGCGATGCGGGTTACGGTGTAAATGCAACAGGAGAAGCCGTATATTTAGATTTTGCCGCTGCCATTGAACGTTATGGTACTGAACAAGCTAAAATTCATGGTATCCACAATCCTTCTAATGAAAAAATAATAGAATTAGGTGAAGGAATTATCGAAGCTAAATACGGTAACCTTTTTCAAATGTATGAGAAAATTGTAGATGAAAACCCGTACAAAACTCCGATGATGATTTACCCTGCAACCCACTATACCATGGGTGGTGTTTGGGTCGATTATAATTTAATGACCACCGTTCCCGGTCTATATTGTATCGGTGAGGCTAATTTCTCTGACCATGGAGCTAATAGACTCGGAGCTTCTGCTTTAATGCAAGGATTGGCAGATGGGTATTTTGTATTGCCATATACAATCGGCGATTACTTATCAGATGACATCCGTACGGGAAAAATACCAACCGATACGCCTGAGTTTGAAGCTGCAGAAAAAGAAGTAAAAGATAAAATTGATTTCTTTATTAATAATGAAGGGACTCACTCTGTTGATTATTACCACAAAAAATTAGGATTGGTAATGTGGAATAAAGTAGGGATGGCACGTAACGAAAAAGGATTGAAAGAAGCCATTAAAGAAATACAAGAAATCAGAGAAGATTTCTGGAAAAATGTAAAAGTCCCGGGTAAAAACGAAGAATTTAATCAAGAATTAGAAAAAGCAGGTCGTGTAGCTGATTTCTTAGAATTAGGAGAGTTATTTGCCAAAGACGCGTTGGAAAGAAATGAATCTTGCGGAGGTCATTTCCGTGAAGAATATGTAACTGAAGATGGAGAGGCCTTACGTGATGATAAAAACTTTGCTTATGTTGCTGCTTGGGAATATACAGGCAAACCGAGTGACGCTATTTTACATAAAGAGCAATTGGAATTTAAGGATATTGAATTGAAGACACGTTCTTATAAATAGTTATTAGGTATATTGGGTTATTAAGTTATTTAGTTTGGCTGGAATAAATTCATTTGAAGAATTAGCATGTTGGAAAGAAGCAAGAAAATTGAGAGTTTTTGTTAGCAAAACTATTTTACCGAAATTCCCTAATTCTGAAAAGTTTGAACTAGTAAGTCAAATGAGACGTTCTTCACGTTCTGTTGGAAATAATATCTCGGAGGGCTTTGGACGATTTCATTTTCAGGAAAATATACAATTTTGTAGAATAGCAAGAGGTTCACTGGATGAAACTTTAGATCATGGAATTACAGCATTGGATGAATCATATATTACAGAAGAGGATCTAAGAGAATTAAGAAAAATACATGATAAAGTTCTTAGAATCTTGAACGGATATATTAAATATTTAAAAGCTCAAAAGAATAAATAATTATTGTTGTTAAGGAACTCAATAACCCAGTAACTTAATAACACAATAACTTAACAATATGAATTTAACGTTAAAAATCTGGAGACAAAAAGACTCAAAAACCAAGGGTCAAATGGTCGAATATAAAGTAACCGATATTTCAGAACATATGTCGTTTTTAGAAATGATGGATGTTTTGAACGAACAACTGGTGAATAAAAACGAAGAGCCTATAGCTTTTGACCACGATTGCCGTGAGGGAATTTGTGGCATGTGCTCGTTACAGATTAATGGGGAAGCTCATGGACCAGATAGAGGAATAACAACATGTCAGTTACATATGCGTGTATTTAATGATGGTGATACTATTATTATAGAACCTTTTAGAGCAAAGGCTTTTCCAGTAGTAAAAGATTTGGTAGTAGATCGTTCTGCTTTTGAACGTATTCAACAAGCAGGAGGTTATATTTCTGTAAACACCTCTGGTAATACACAAGATGCTAACGCAATACCTATTTCCAAACATGCCGCTGATGAAGCCATGGATGCCGCTACGTGTATTGGTTGTGGAGCTTGTGTAGCAAGTTGTAAAAATGCCTCAGCTATGTTATTTGTTGGAGCAAAAGTTTCTCAATATGCATTATTGCCACAAGGTAGAGTAGAAGCTACTGAGCGTGTATTGAATATGGTAAAACAAATGGATGAAGAAGGTTTTGGTAACTGTACTAATACTGGGGCTTGTGAAGTGGAATGTCCAAAAGGAATATCTTTGGAAAACATTGCCAGAATGAACAGGGAATACTTAGCCGCAAGTTTAAAGGGCTAATCGGATGAAATATAAATGTCTTTTTTATGGGTTAGTGTTTTTATTAATCCTATCTGGATGTAAATCGCAAATTACTGCTACAGAGAGTTCAGTTGATAATTCCACATCTGCAGTTGAATTTTCTAAAGATTCATTATTGCACCACATAAAAGTATTGTCTTCTGATGATTTTGAAGGCAGAAGAACTGATACCGAAGGTGCTGCCAAAGCAAGAAACTATATTACTTCAAAATTCAAGCAACTTGGTGTTTTGCCATTGTCAAATAACTATCATCAGTCTTTTTCATTTACCAGTAGGAGAGATACCAAAAGCTATAATGGTATAAATGTTTTGGGTTATGTTAAAGGGGGTGAAAATCCTGATAAATACATTGTTATTTCGGCACATTACGACCATTTGGGAATGAAGGACGGGGTAATCTACAATGGTGCTGATGATGATGCTTCGGGTACAAGTGCGTTATTTAGTTTTGCAGAATACTTTAAAAAAAACCCACCAAAAAATTCTGTTATCTTGGCTGCTTTTGATGCTGAGGAAATGGGGCTTCAAGGTTCAAAATATTATGTTGATAATCCTATAGTTGAGAAAGAAAATATACTGCTCAATATTAATATGGATATGATAAGTAGAAGCGACAAAAACGAATTGTATGTGGTTGGAACACGTTTTTACGAAAACCTGAAATCCGCCATTGATAATGCTGAACTTCCTGCCAACTTTAAATTGTTAATTGGTCATGATGGTTCTGATGACAAGCAAAATTGGACAAACTCATCAGACCATGGGTCGTTTCATAAAAAACAAATTCCGTTTCTTTATTTTGGTGTGGAAGATCATAAAGATTACCACAAAGAAACCGATGAGTTTGAAAATATCCATCCTGAATTTTATGCAAAAGCCGTAAAAGTCATTATTTCTGTTTTTGAAAACTTGGATAATAGCTTATAAGTTAAAACTTATTGAGCTATTTTAAGAGAGTCTAATGCGTGAAAAAAGAAATTTTTCTCATCATTCATAGAAACAAATAAACCGTTAGGATATTTGCTCCCTAAAGCCTCTGTAGTAACGTCACAACCGTCTGTTTCTAGCGTACCTAAGTTTAGTTTTTTTACAAAGCTATTGTCACTTCTTTTAAAGAAATTAAAACTATGATCTTGTTGGTCAGATACTATTAAATACCCTTTTTCTCCTAAATAAGTTGCTATGGCAATACCTTCTATGTCTCTAGAAAAAAGTTCTCCTCCAAAAATTGAAATTTCTTCATTCCCTTTTTCTGGGTCTGCATAATATTTTCTAATACCTACACTTTCATCACTGTAATATACATAACCTAAGGCATCATCTACAGCAATAGCCTCTATTTCTTTTTCACCACTAAAAGTTCCAAATTTTCGAATCAAATTTGACTTTACGCCTGATGAGTCGGCAACAAATTCATATTGATATAGATATCCTTGTGCTGGGCCTTCTTTTCTACTAACTATGGCTGAAATGTTTCCATTTTCTGGATTTTTATATAGTGAAACTCCCATTGGACGTTTCATTTTTGTATCTGTTTCGTCTTCAAAAACCTTAAAGCCACCATTATCTAACGGTTTCATATCAGGAATAGAGTATAGCCGTATTTGATTTTTTTCTCTTTCAGTAAACACCAAAATATCTGTACTGGTAGAATCTGTTAAAGCAAAACCATATTCAATGTCTACATTGTTTGGATAACTAACACCTGTCAAACTTTTTTCTTTGATTATTTTCCCATCTAAATCAAAAGCGTATACGCCGCCGTTAATTTCATCTTTATCAGTTCCAAAAACAATACTTTGTTCAGGATTACTCTTATTCACCCAAATGGCAGGATCATCTGTATCATGTGGCGTTTTTTCTGAAATTAAGGTTGGTTGTATTTCTGGAAGGTTAAACTTACAAGCAGTAACTAGCACTGTTAAAGCCACTATATATATGCATTTCATAATTTAAGCTTATTTTTTAAATAGGTCATATTTTAACCCAAAAGTTAAACGTTTTTCGTAATATTCCACCTGCATTGTTCTATTCCTTGTACCTTGATAATAACGCAATGGTTGGTTGGTTATATTATTAAGTTTAGCATAAATAGTTAAACTTTTACTTAGTGCTACATTAGCATTTAAATCTACAAATAATTGCTTATCGTAATACCTATCTTCAAATGCATTACCGCCAATCTCATCAATATAATCATCAGAATAATTAGCAGATAAACGTAAACTAAATTTGTTGTCTGAGTAACCTATTGATCCGTTAAACATGTTTGGTGATGTTTGAGGTAAATCTAAGTCAGTTCGCTCTTCACCATCTTCATTGAAAATACCATCGGCACTTGAGTTTAAATATGTGTAATTTAAATAAATACTAATATTCTTAGCAAAACCTGGCAGGAAATCTAAACGACGTTGAAATGAAATTTCAGCTCCAAATACGGATGCTCCCTTTCCATTTAAAGGCTGGTAAACTTCATAACCATCCGTATTTTCAGTTTGTCTTATATATACAAAATCTTTAATGTCTTTATAAAATAAACCTCCAGAAATAATACCAACAGATTTAAAATAGTGTTCTGCCATAAAGTCAAAATTCATCGATGTAGTTGGGTTTAATTCAGAATTTCCCAAGAAAATTTCTTCATCTTCATTATTTATTTCTTTATAAGGGACAAGATCTACATAGTTTGGTCTGGCCAATGTATTGGTCCAAGCGAATCGAATTACCGTGTTGTCAGACATATCGTATTTAAAATGTACACCAGGAAGGATGTTTGTATAATTATTTTCATCCTTTAAAACTGCTATACCGTCAATATCACCATCTGCATCAAATGTTAACTCATTTCCTTCACTTTGTATTGATGTATGCTCTAATCGAACACCGGCTAAAACACTGAGTTTATCTGATAATTCTTGATCTATCATTGCGTATCCTGCAAATACATTTTCGTTTACATCAAAATTTGCGGTTATATATTCTTCAGGAAGATCTTCGGATTCAAAAAGATTTGAATCGTTAAAGTTTAAACTTCCTAAAAATGCAGCCGAGGCGAATGTCCCTATTTGATATTGACTACCGGCCAAGAAATCTGGATTGGAATAGTTTATAGTTTCAACCATACCTAATTCTTCTAAAGATCCTGTTTCATCGCTTAATTCAGTAAAGTCATTATCTCTATTTTTATTTTTTAACCTAGCTTTTACCCCAAATTTAAAACTTCCGTTTTTATCACTAATTATGCTTAGAGGTAATTTAGCGTTAACAACAAGGTTAATATCTTCTTCCTCAGTGTACTGGTTTTCCTCTGATATTTCGTTTAATGTAAAAAGAGAGAAGTCTGCCTCTGAGGCGTCTGTTGGGATAAATGCAGGTTTATCTTCATTGTTGTTAAATGATACTCCATATTCGCTCTCGTATTCTAAATAGCGTTCAAATAGGCGTTCTTCAGAAGCTTTTGCGAAAGAGGCCATCCAATCTAATTCTAAATTGCCAAATAAATGATCTCCACCAACACTAAAATTAAACATCCGTTGATCTTCTAATCTTTTGTTCTGATTGCGGTTGTTATCGATACCTCCTTTGGTTTGCCTTTTAGCTTCAACAGGGAAACGGGTAAGGTTACCATTAGGATCCACATTAAAATCAGCACTTGAAATATCTTCCCCGTCAAGTATTTCATTTTCTAGTCTGAAGCGATTTTCGCGATCGTCTCTCCAGTTGTATATAGATTTAAAATAGACGGTATTGTTTTTATTGAATTTATAATCAAAGTTAGCAGAGAAACTTCTACGAATTCGTTGTACTCTGTATTCTCTAATTTCGAACACATTAGCGTATGGATTTACATCAACCTCTTCTAAAATAGCATCACCGTCAACATCTTCAACACCTGTATTATATTCAAAGTCGTCAGTCCATTCAGCTTCAACGTCATGACTACCAAAATCATTATCGTTAATGGAAGCAGAAAGCATCCATCCAAATTTTTCATTTTTTGAACGATCACCAACTAAAAATGAACCATTGAGAATTCTTTTATCATTAATAAAATTTATTCCAGAACCTAGTGTTGTAGATAAACGAAAACCTTGTGGAGAGGTTCTGGTTATTAAATTAACTGAGCCACCTAAAGCATCAGCATCCATATCGGGTGTTATGGCTTTATTTACCTCTACACTTTGTATCATGTCAGAAGGAATTAAATCCATTTGAACATTTCTATTATCACCTTCTGCTGATGGAATTCTACTACCATTAAGTGTCACTGAATTTAATTGAGGGGATAAACCGCGTACAATTATATTTCTTGCTTCACCTTGATCTACCTGCATTGTAATACCTGGTATACGTTTTACGGCATCACCAATATTAGCATCTGGAAAGCTTCCAATTTGATCTGTTGAAATAATATTGGTAATATTCTTTTTATTTTTTTGTGTGTTTAAGGCTCTGGCTTGACTGCCAATTCCATAACCTCTAACAACAACTTCATCTAGCTCTGTATTTTGAGAAGTAATTGTTATTGTAACGGTTGTTGTATTAGAAGATGTTATTGTAACTTCTTTTAGTAAATCAGCAAATCCTAAATATTTAATTAATAAATTATGGGTGCCTACTGGGAGATCAACAATAGTGAACTTACCATCAAAATCTGTTACAGCACCTTTGTTTTGTTCTTCTAGTATTACTGATGCTCCAGGAATGGAAACTCCATTTTCGTCAGTGACGGTTCCTTTTAAATTTCCCTTTTGTGCAAAAGCAACAATATTGAATGCAATTAGTAATAGAAAAGTAAAAATATGTTTCATGTTCTACGGTTTATTTTATCTAGCAAAAGAATAAAATTGATGATAGAACTAGTTTAAGGTAATTTAAACTTTTTATTAAATATTGGTCACTTAAAACAGGTAGAAACGTTATAAAAACAATTCGTTAACCATTTTTTAAAGAACTATTTTTTTTTAAAATAAAAAGAAAGAAGGTACTTACTTTCTTCTAAAAAGCCTCTTTATATTCAAGTTGGAAATTATTGAGCCCATTAATTAAGGCAGATGAGGATATTTTAATATTTTATTACTTTTTTGGAAGCCATTCCAGTTTCCGTTTTAATAATAAGATAATACATACCATTTGCCAAAGAGGCAAGGTTAAACTTATTATCTCCTATCATCAAATTACCGCTCTTAACAGTTTGTCCATTTGCATTTATAAGTGTGTAATTTGCATTATCCAATATGGAGACATTAAGTTCACTTTGAAATGGGTTTGGATATATAGACAAGCCATCTAATTCAAACTCATTTGTACTCAACGGATTACAATTTATACTGAAAATTACTTGAGCATCAACATTGGTCCAATTGGCAGTTGAATAGGCTGGGTCATCAACAGTAATACAATTTAGATCAGGATTATTTCTAGCAAAAAAGCGGTCGATATTGGTATTATTTCCATTGTTAAGATTTAAACTTGACAATATATTATTAGAACAATTGAGTGTTCTTAAAGCGGTGTTTCCACTTAAATCGAGATTTGTAATTTGGTTGTTGTAGCAATATAAATGCTCTAAGTTGGTGTTTTGGCTAACATCTAAGTCCACAAGCTCATTTCTAAAGCAATCTAAGCGAATCAATGCTGTATTCCGACTTAGGTCAAGGCTTGTCAATTGATTGTAATAACAATATAAATTCCGTAATGCAATATTGTTACTCACATCTAAACTTGTTAGTTTATTATTGGCACAAAACAGTACAATCAGCATTGTATTTTTACTTACATCTAGGCTAGTAAGTTTATTTCTATAACAAAGCAGTGTTGTTAAAAGCACATTTTTACTGATATCTAAACTAGAAATATTATTCTGTTGACAATACAAACTTGTAAGTGCAGTATTTTTGGTTAAATCTAAATTTGTTAATTTGTTTGACGAACAGTTAAGATTTTTAAGGGCTGCAAAGTCTTCTATTCCAGTTAGGTCTGAAATATTTCTATTAGAAACGTTTAAAGCAGTAATATTTTTTATATTATCTGTTGGTACGGAACCATCTATGGCTCCTGTGTCATACCCTAGATCTATTAAGGCTTGTTCAAAGTTGCCATCAGGAATATTTGTTGTTTGTGCAAAGGAAGACAACGTAGCCAAAAGAAATACAATGGTAAATAATTTTAGTATTTTGGTTAACGTCATCTGTTGATCATTAAGTATGATTTAGATATCTGCGATTACTATTTTTTCTTTGGGTGTACCAATTTCATCTCTTCAATCAAATGCTTTGCACCAGCATATTTATCAACAATAAAAAGCACATAACGAAGGTCTACCATAATATTTCTACAAATATCAGGGTCGTAGTAATAATCGCTCATAGTGCCTTCCCAAACACGGTCAAAATTCAAGCCGACTAAATTACCTTCGGCATCAATAGCTGGGCTACCGGAATTGCCGCCTGTGGTATGGTTTGTTCCTAGAAAGCAGACCGGTACACTACCAGTTGCATCGGCATATTGACCATAATCTTTATTTTTATATAGTTCCTGTAATTTTTGCGGAACATCAAATTCATAATCGCCAGGGATATATTTTTCAATAACACCATCTAGATAAGTCAACGGCTCGTAATAAACAGCATCTCTAGGTTTATAACCTCTTACCTGACCATAAGTTACGCGTAATGTGCTATTGGCATCTGGAAAATACCGCTTATTGGGCATTATTTCCATTTGAGCTTTCATATATTCCTTTTGATGGGCGTTTATTTCGGTATTGATACGGTGAAATTCAGGCTCAATTTGGGTGTAAAAATCTATAATAAACGGCCTTGCATATTGATAAGCAGCATCAGCATTTAATTTCTTTACCACTTCTTCTGCATTGCCTTCTAAAACCTTTAAGGCTTTTTCTAAATCTGTAAAACTGGTTTTATCATAAATTGAAGTATCAACTTTATCTGTATAAAAGGGCATTATAGCTTCAAAAACTCCTTTATCAACATCAACATTATAATTTTTATGAACACTTTTTATTAAAGAAACCATTGATGATTTTGCTTTCTCAAATTTCGATTTGTCTTGGTTTGCTGCACTTTCCAATTGCGTCAATCTAAACATCATCTGCATTAGTTCATTGTTACGAATAAAGACCTCTGTAAAATTAGATCGTTTAACCGCTATAGGCTCGATTTCAGTATATAGTTCCTCAAACTTTGGTAATAAATAGGCATATTGGTTGTCTAAATCTTTTTCACGAAGTTGTTTATTAAATTCCGATTCAAATGCTCGTCTTTTAGCAATTGCATTGCTTTTTTTAAGACCTAGGTTTTCACCGATCCATTTTTTCCAAGAATTGGCAATTCTTGCTTGTTTAGATGCGTATTGAATTCTAATCTTATCATCACTTTTCATGGCAGCATCTATCACTTTTAAAGCGGCTTCTCTAATGGCAATATTACTCGGGTTTATTTTTTCAACTATTTGTTTAATGGCAACGGCAGGTAAATATTCATCAGTACTTCCAGGAAAACCAAAAACCATTGTAAAGTCACCTTCGTCAACACCGTCTAATGATATTGGCAAAAAATGCTTTGGCTTATAGGGTTTGTTATCTTTAGAATATTTTGCCGGACGGTTATTTTTGTCGGCATAAATTCTAAACAGAGAGAAATCGCCCGTATGCCTAGGCCAAACCCAATTATCGGTATCAGACCCAAATTTTCCAATACTTGTTGGAGGAGCACCCACTAAACGTATGTCTTCAAAACGTTCCGTTACAAATAAAAAATATTGATTCCCTTGAAAAAATGCTTTAACTTTGGTGTCTTGCCAGGCTTCTTTTTTGGTTTTTTTCTGAATCGTATTACTATTTTTATCGGTTAAAGATTGCCTTTCTTTTTCGGTCATTATATCGGTAACACCTTTTAGTATTTGATCGGTAACATCTTCTATTCGCACAATAAACTCAACATACAAGCTATTATTAGGTAACTCTTCATCTAAACTCATTGCCCAAAAGCCATCTTTTAAATAATCGTTTTCTAAAGAAGAATGTGATTGAATTTGGCTGAACCCGCAATGGTGGTTTGTCAATATTAAGCCTTTTGGCGAAATAACCTCACTTGTACAACCACCGTTAAAATGACCGATAGCATCTTTTAAACTGGAATTATTTACATCGTAAATATCTTTGGCAGTCAGTTTACTGCCCAAAGCCTGCATTTCTTGCTCGTTCATACCTTCTAGTAAAGAAGGAATCCACATACCGCCTTGTTGTGCAGAAAGTTGTAGTGTAAGGAATAAAATTAGTATTTTAAAGAATTTCATGTTGAGGTGTATTTGAGTTTTCGATGATAAGAATTAAATAAATAAAATTTTATAACCCAATGATCATCATGAGCCAAAGATAAAAAAAGACCGGTTATTATTTGAACAAATCACTATATTGACCACAATAAAACAAAATGGATGAAAATATGCCACTAATTCACGAATATTTTGGTTGCTTAACATGAAAATAAAGAAAATGAACACTAATTACAAAAAATCTATAGATTTTTTATTTGTGATTATCCTTTACATCATTAAGTATGTTAATTAGTGGCGAAAAATAAGCCAATATAGCAATACAAATCATTAATACTGAACATGACTCATCTTTCAAAATTGCCCAACGTTAAAACCACCATTTTCACGATAATGAATAGGTTGGCAAAGGAATATAATGCGATTAATCTCTCACAAGGTTTTCCTGATTTTGAATCCGACCCGAAGTTAATTGAATTGGTCTCAAAAGCTATGAAAAACAGCTATAATCAATATGCACCCATGCCAGGGGTTTTAACTTTACGCGAGCAAATTGCTAAAAAAATCCATCGTCTATACAATGTAAATTACCATCCCGAAACAGAAATAACGGTTACAGTGGGAGCAACCCAAGCTATTTTTACCATTATTTCAACTTTTATCAGTAAAGATGATGAAGTTATCGTTTTTAAACCTGCCTATGATTGTTACGAACCCACTATTGAGCTACATAAAGGCAAACCCGTTTTTGTGCAATTAAAAGCTCCAGATTATAAGGTAAACTGGGAAGAGGTTAGAGCGAAAATTACTACGAAAACCAAAATGATAATTATTAATACACCACAAAATCCGTGTGGAACGATTTGGAGTAGTGAAGATATATTGGCACTAGAAAATATAGTAAAAGGCACCAACATCATTGTGTTGAGTGATGAGGTTTATGAACATATTATTTTTGATAGCCTAAAACACCAAAGTGTATGTCAATTTCCACAGTTAAAAGAACGAAGTTTTGTGGTGGCTTCATTTGGTAAAACTTTTCATAATACAGGTTGGAAAACGGGTTATTGTGCGGCACCTTGCGAATTAATGCACGAATTTAGAAAAGTACATCAATTCAATGTTTTTTGTGTTAACCATCCCATGCAAATGGCTTTTGCCGAATATTTAAAAGATGAAAACCACTATCTCGAATTGTCCAACTTTTATCAGAATAAAAGAGATTTCTTTTTAAATGCAATTAAAGATTCTAGATTTAATTACTTACCATCAAAAGGAACTTATTTTCAATTATTGGAGTATAGTGCCATAAGTAATGAGTACGATGTAGATTTTGTTAAAAGATTGGCCAAAGAACATAAAATAGCCGCGATACCAGTTTCCGTTTTTAATACAAATAACCTTGACCAAAAAATGATTAGGTTATGTTTTGCTAAAAAGGAAGAAACATTGGAAAAGGCGACACATATTTTAACTAAAATATAAATATGTAAATTACTATTTTAATTAACTTTGTTTAAACTAAATTTAAAAACTTACAGATTATGAAGAATATAAAAACATTTATTACGATTGTGTTATTATTTGCAATAGCATTGGTACAAGCACAGAAAGTGGAATATCAAGGTAAGGAATATAAGGTAAAAAAGGATTTGATATTTTTAGACGGTGAAGATGTGACAACGAGTTTAACAGTCTCAGAAAAAACAGCTATAAAGGATGCACTAAAAAAACAAGAGGCCTTAGAAAAAGCTGAAAAGGAACAGAAAAAAGCCGAAAAAAAGCAAAAGAAAGCAGAAAAGGAGCAGAAAAAGGCTGAAAAAGAAATTAAGAAAAGAGAAAATGCCCAAAGCGACTTGGAAAAAGCCCAAAAAAAATATAAAAAGGATACTGAAAAGTACGAAAAGCTTAGAGACAAAGGAAAATTATCTCCTCAAGATGAAGAAAAATGGCTTAAAAAATTAGAAAAGCAAAAAGAGAAAATAGAAAAGGCTGAAAAGAAAGTTAGGAGGATGTAAATTTTGCTGTCAGATTATTTTTAAATAAAATGTGATAGTTCCCCTCTTGAGAGGGGTTAGGGGTGTGTTATAACCCAAGCTATGAAAAAGAGAAAAATTATACCATACAATCCTAAGTTAAAAGAATTTGCCAGAGAACTACGAAATAATTCTACAAAGGCAGAAATCATTTTATGGCAAAAGCTGAAAAGAAAACAAATATATGGTTATGATTTTCATAGGCAAAAACCTTTGGATAATTATATTGTTGATTTTTTCTGCCATGAATTAATGTTAGCCATTGAGGTGGATGGATATTCCCATATTCTATTTGAAGTACAAAACAAAGATGTTAAAAAAGAAAATAGGCTGAACGAATTGGGAGTTGAAGTGCTAAGATTTTCGGATTATCAAGTTTTAAAGGATACGGAAAATGTTATGCGTTCTATTGAGCATTTTATTGTTGAATTTGAAAAACACACCCCTAACCCCTCTCAAGAGGGGAACTCTTAATGCGTAAAACAAACCATGTCCAATAACCTAAAAATAGCCATTATCCAGACCGATTTGGTTTGGGAAGATTCAGAAGAAAATCGACAGCGTTTTACTGAAAAAATTGAGGCTATTTCCGATCCAGTTGATTTAATTATTTTACCTGAAATGTTTACATCGGGTTTTACAATGCAGCCTGAAAATGTATCGGAAACCTTGAACGGTAAAACAATACAATGGATGAAAAATTTGGCTAGCAAAAAACAAGTCGCCATTTCAGGGAGTTTGGTTGTTGAAGAAGACAATAATTTCTATAATCGTTTGGTATTTGTTTATCCAAATGGCAATATAAAAACTTACGATAAGCGGCATACCTTTACGTTGGCAGGGGAAAACAAGGTTTACCAAGCGGGTAATAAAAAACTAATAGTCGATTATAAGGGTTGGAAAATTTGCCCAATGATTTGTTACGATCTTCGTTTTCCGGTTTGGGCAAGGAATACTGAAAATTATGACCTGCTCTTCTATGTTGCCAATTGGCCAAAACCCAGAATTGAGGCTTGGACAACTTTGTTAAAAGCAAGAGCCATAGAAAATATGTGCTATTGTATTGGTGTAAACCGCATTGGCACAGATAATAACGGACATGAATACACAGGCAACTCGGTAGCATTCGATGCTTTAGGAAAGCAAGTTTCTAGTATAAAACCTTATGAATATACAACAGAAGTTATAACTATCTCAAAAGAAGAGCTTACTACTACTAGAGATAAATTCAAGTTTTTGGATGATAGAGATGAATTTAAAATGATTAACGATTCACGATTGGAGAGTAACGATTTTTGAATTTTAAAATAAGAGAATGAAATTAATAAAAACTTGTTCTGTGAAAATCATCATAATCTGCGGGAAAACTTCGTTCTGAATGACACAATCGAGTATGTTCTTTTCAAGTAATGAGTTCCCTCCCTCAAGGGGAGGGCTAGGGTGGGGGCTTCTAACTAAACCATTGGCTCCAAGGAATTCTGCTCAAAACAAACAACAAACCTAATCCGTAAAAAACGGCGATAGCTTTAAATCTGCCTTTATCCGTAGTTTGCTTTTTGTGCCTAACCCAACCCATAGTAATAAAAATGATACCAATTAGCATCATTAATGGATGTTCTACACTTAAGAGACGTAAGCCCGAATTCCTCATTGCCTCACCCATTCCTACTTCCTTTAAGGCATTATATGAGGGCGACATGAAATACCAACCCAAACCAATTAATAACTGAATGTGAGTTACAATCAAAGTAAATAAGGAAATACGTAAATCTTTATCTTTAAATTCTTTATGTTGGGTTAAACCAATAATAGCATTTATGGTTGCTATAATTAACAAGACCAATACTAAATAAGCCCAGTAAGAATGTATCATTTTCATCATAGTAAGTAGGTTTTATTTTATGCAAATTTAGTAAAAAATAAGCATAAAAAACCCCGCCAAAAGCGGGGTTATGTATTTATATATACTTATTAGAAATTATATCTTACCGTAGCACTCCAAGTTCTTCCCCAACCGAAATAAACACGGTTTCCTGTTGCAATTCCTTTCCACGTATCATCACCTGGTCTTACGTGAAAATTAGTTTCAGATTCTGAAATATAGACTCTATTCGCTAGATTGTTTACATTAAGCCTGAAATTCAATGAACCCATACTTTTTAAGTCTAATTTATACGACAATCCTGCATCGATTAAAGAATAACTTGGTAGCCTAAGTGCACCATTTTCCTGATCAGCTTCACTATCGAAACTCTCAGCATCGAAGTCTGCATACAATTTGTCCGCATAAAATTGACTTATGTCGAATTTTAAACCTTCTAATATTTCGTAATCAAAACCTAATCTAGCTGTAAATTGAGCTGCATCCCCAACTTTAACACCTTTCAGGTAAAGGGTTTCGTTTTCTGATCCAGGAATTGGGTTTTCGCTATTATCAAAATAAGCAGCTGTTACATTGTCTTTATACTCCCAATCTCCAATAGAAGTCATTAAGTTAACTCTTAAATTACCAAATTTGGCAGTTGATTCAACTTCAATACCTTTATGAACTTGTGTAATACCATTTAAATTAGCAGTACCTCTTACATCATCATCGCTATTATCAGGAGTATTATTCACATCAAAAGTATTAAACGATCTTGAGAATCGATCTTTCCATGATGTCCTGTACAAGTTAATATTAACTCTATAGTTTTCAGATCTAAAACCGTATCCAGCCTCCAAACCAAATACTTTTTCATTAACTAAATTATCATTGGTTTCATTACTTGTAAAACTTGGAAATACAGCGTCAAAAATAGGTTGTTTTGAATAATAACCTGTATTAGCGAATATATTATGCTGTTCGTTAATATTCCAGTTTATGCCACCTTTAATATTACCCCCTAAAAGATTCTCCCAATCAGATTCTTGCTCTGAATCAGAATCTAAGTAATTAAAGTAATCGATTCTTTTGAATGACTGACTAGAAAAAGCTCCCTGAATAAATGTAGAAACTACTCCGTTAGTATATTCTAATTGTCCAAAAACCCCACCCCATTTCACTTTTCCATCATTGTAATAATCAATCTTAACCTCATCGTCAACATTCTTGAATACATTCCAGATGTTATAAATCTCAGGAGCATAAGTTTCTGTAACTACTCTGCCTAATTCATTTATATTATCGTTGTCAATGTATACATCTCCCCCTAACAAATCTACCAATCTTCTATAATGAATACCTTTGTACGATCTTAAATCGATTCCAAAATCCATTGTTAAATTTTCAGTCAATTCAGTATTGAAATTTGATATTACTCCAAACCAGTTATGAGAATTCATTGAAGATCTTTGAGAAATACCATTTTCAGAACCTCTAGTAAAAGGTCTGTCACTTGAGAAGTGTTGACCTGGATTATTACTTCCATTAACATACATACCTAAAATTGATGCTGGACCGCCTGCCCCACCAGTATATACATCTCTATCTCCTAAGGAGGCTCCCGCTTGACCTGAGTTATATGCAATTATATCGTCAAATCGAACTAATCCATTATCATCGCTAAGTTGAAAAGATTGCCTTCCATTGATTCTACCTATAGAACCTACTGAACCACCTCTTCCTAAACTGGCATATAAAACTGTTGATATTGTGGAAGATTCCGATAAATTCCAATCCCAGTTTAATGAAGCGATAGGTTTATGGTAAAAATTTCCTCCAAAAGTTTCTTCTTTTCCATTTCTATAACCCCAATCACTATTATATTTTATATCAGGATCACCATATTTATTGCCATATTTTATATAATTGCTAAGACTAGGAGCAAACCCCCGAGTATTATGTCTTTGAGGTGCACCCGTGACTGTAAATTGAAAATCATGACTATCATTAGGCTGAAAACCAAAGGCTAGATAATAATTATAACCTTCATATTCTGTTCCATCTACATAACCATCGCCAGCTGTACGTCCGAATAAAGCAGATACAGAAAGACCATTGTCCAGTTTACCTGTATTATAAGCAATTGTAGTTTTTAATCGACTATCGTTACCTATTGAAACAGTTGCCGATCCTCCTTCTGATTTATCAGAAGCTCTAGTTAAAACATTTATTGTTCCTCCTACTGATGAAATCGCTAATTTAGAAGATCCTAATCCTCTCTGTACTTGCATAGCAGAAGTAACGTCAGATAAACCTGCCCAGTTAGACCAATATACCCAACCGTTTTCCATATCATTAACAGGCATCCCATTAATCATTACCGCAGTATTTCTTTGGTCAAACCCACGGATATTAATACGGGCATCACCAAATCCACCACCTTGTTTTGTAGCATAAACGGAAGGTGTTGTGTTTAAAATTTCAGGAAATTCTTTTGTTCCTAGATTCTCTACAATTTCAGCAGCTCTTATGGTTGAAACTGCAACGGGAGTTTCTCTATCTCTAGCAATATCGACAACCCCTCTAACCACAACCTCTTCCAAAGTATTATCTGATTCTAAAAGAATAGCTCCTAAATCTTTAGTTTCTCCAGCAGCAACAGTAAATTTTACTGTTTTATTGCTAAAGCCAATAAAAGAAATAACAATATTACCTGAACCCTCTTTAACATTTAACGAAAACTTTCCGTCAAAATCTGTAGTAGTACCATTGGTAGTGCCTTTTTCCAAAATATTAGCTCCTGGCAATGGGCCAGTTTCATCCTGAACGGTACCTGTAATGGTTTGTGCATAAATTGCTGATGACATTACAAAACATAATACCACCAAAAATAATTGAGTAATTTTTTTCATGTGTAAATTGAATTAGTTTAAATTTTACGGGGCAAAAATAATGATTTAATGCCAATTACAACTTTAAGAAAAGATTAACTTTTTAACCATTTTAATAGTTTTGTTGATAAATGTTTAACAATCGGTTAACGTCTGTTAAAATAGTAGTATTTAGAGATTTAAATATTGTGTAATTCTTATAAATACATCTTTGTTTTTTAGGATTAATTAGGTAGCTTTTTTTTAACGATTTTATTTTTTTATTCAGTATTATCTATTTTAAATAAAAAATCTTAAATCACTATTTGTAATTCAAAATTCTATTATACCTTTGTAGCATCTCAATAAAGGGGTGCTTTTTTATCAGTAGGCAGTAAGCAGTTTTCAGTAGACAGCAAATCTAAACTCAAAACTCCGAACTTATAACTAGAAAAAGGCTGAGATTATACCCATTGAACCTAGAACAGGTAATGCTGTTTAGGGAATCCAAGATAGTAATGCTATTGGCGTTACCTCTTGGGGAAGATTCAATACAAATTTTAATAACAAAGAATAATGGCCTCTTTTTATTCGATTAATTAGTTAAAACTATACTTAATCGTATGAAAAATTTATTCACGTCCAATTTGTCATTCCTGCCCTTCGGTTTGTTTCACAAGATACTTTCAATGAAAATATACTTTCATCTCAGTAGTGCTCTGGATAAACTCAAGCAGGAATCTCACAATCGATTTATTCTAATTTTCCTTTTTGCTTCACTTTTTACCTTCGCCCAAGAATTCACCATTTCAGGTAAAGTTTATGATGAAAGCGGTGAACCAATTTCAAGTGCAAATGTGTTAGTAAAAGGTACTGAAAAAGGCACTGTAACAAATCTTGATGGGCTTTATCAATTAAAGCTGGAAAGAGGCCAATACACATTGATTTTTAGCTTTATGGGGCAACCTATTGAAAGAAGTTTTTATCTTTATGCTGATAAAACTTTAGATGTAAAAATTGGGCAAGAACCTGAACTGCTTGACGAAGTATTGGTGAAAGCCGTTAGGGTAGAAGCTACTTCACCCATTACACATTCCAATCTTGAAAAAGAAGAGATTAAAAAGCGTAATTTAGGACAAGACATCCCTATTTTAATGAATTATATGCCATCTGTAGTAACCACTAGTGATGCTGGTGCAGGCATTGGCTATACTGGTATTAGGGTTCGTGGAGTTAGTGCCCAATCTACCAATATTACCATAAATGGTATTCCATTTAACGATCAAGAATCGTTGGGTACTTTTTGGGTGAATTTACCCGATTTTTCTTCATCGGTAGAAAATTTACAATTGCAACGTGGTGTGGGAACATCTACCAACGGTTCAGGTGCTTTTGGTGCAAGTATAAATGTGCTTACCGATGCTGTTTCTAATGAAGCCAATGGTGAAATTTCCAATTCCTTTGGGAGTTTTAACACAAGAAAACACACCTTAAAATTTAGTACCGGTTTGCTCAATAATCATATAGAAATTGCAGGGCGTTTATCACAAATAAAATCGGATGGTTATGTGGACAGGGCAACGGCCGATTTAAAATCTTATTTCTTACAAGGTGCCTATGTAGATGATAATACGTTGATAAAAGCTATAGTTTTTGGCGGACACGAAAACACGTATTTGGCTTGGAACGGTATTGAGGATTTGGATGTTCTGGACAACAACAGAACATTTAATCCGTCAGGAATGTACACGGATGCTAATGGAAATACACAATTTTATGATAATGAAGTAGATGATTATAAACAAGACCATTATCAACTGCATTGGAACGAGCGTATTACTAATAATTGGTCTACTAATATTGGTCTTAATTATACCTATGGTAGAGGATATTACGAACAATTTAAAGAAGATGAAAGTTTTTCAGATTATGGTTTGTCTGAAATTACTATTGGTAATACAGTAATTGATGAAACCGATTTAATAAGACGCAAATGGTTGGATAATGATTTTTACGTAGCCAACGCCTCTGTAAATTATAAAGAGAACAATTTAAATATTACGGCTGGCGGTTCCTATAGTAATTATGATGGGGATCATTTTGGAGAAGTGATTTGGGCCCAGTTTTTAGGCGATAATCCTAATAAACATCGTTATTATGATGGTAACGGCAAAAAAACCGATCTGAGCTTCTTTTCAAAGGCCACCTATAAGCTGAATGAAAATATCAGCCTCTTTGGAGATTTACAATTACGTTTGCTAAACTATAAAACTACTGGGTTAAATTCCGACAGAACGGAATTAATTCTAGATAAAAATTACAGTTTTTTCAACCCCAAAGCTGGAATCACGTATTTATTAAACGAAGATAACAGCCTTTATTTTTCATACGCCAGAGCCAATAGAGAGCCTAATAAAGATGATTTTGAAGCCAATTCCGATGTAAAACCTGAACAGCTCAATGATTTTGAGCTGGGGTGGAGATACAATACCGAGAAAATTAAAGTTAATAGTAATTTGTACTATATGCTTTACAACGAGCAATTGGTATTAACTGGAGCATTGGATGATGTTGGTTCGCCCATTAGAGCCAATAGTGGTAAGAGTTATCGTTTGGGATTAGAAGTAGATGCTCAAGTTCAAATTGGCAATCAGTTTGCCATACAACCTGCAATTACGTTAAGTTCCAATAAAAATATAGATTATACAACTCAATTAGATGGTGAATTGGTCAATTTAGGAAAGACAAATATTTCTTTTTCACCTGAAGTTGTGGCTTCCAATGCCTTTGTTTACAAACCTTTGAATAATTTACAGTTTTCTTTGTTGAGTAAATATGTAGGTGAGCAATATATGGGCAATACGGATTCTGAAAGATCAAAATTGGACAGCTATTTCGTAAGCGATTTAAATGTATTTTACGAAATAAAACCGAAAAGCATATTTAAATCAATTGTAATTTCTGCATTGGTCAATAATATTTTTAACAAGAAATATATTTCCAATGGTTTTTATTATACATATGATGATACTTGGTCAGTTCCAAATGAAACCACAACTATTGAAGGTGCAGGGTATTATCCACAAGCAACCGCCAATTTTTTGGTAGGGGTTACTCTAAATTTTTAGTAATTTCAGATCTCACAGCTCCTACGCTTCGGGGTCAAAACCTGCAAGGTCTCTTTTTGACCTTGTAGGTTTCGTTTTTCGGTTGGGAGACCTACAAAGTTTTTAAAACTTTGCAGGACTAAAATCTCACGTCTTGTTAGCTAATTGCCCACAAGCGGCATCAATATCTTTACCACGGCTACGGCGTACGTTTACTACAATTCTGTTGGCTTCTAATGTGCGGACATACATATCAATAGCATCATCAGAAGCCTGTTGAAATTCGCCATCATCAATGGCGTTATATTCTATTAAATTTACTTTGGATGGCACTTTTTTACAATAATCTACCAAGGCATTCGCATCTTTTTGGGAATCGTTTATACCTTTCCAAACTACATATTCAAAAGTGATTTTTTGTTTGGTTTTAGCATACCAATATTGAAGTGATTCCAATAATTCAGCTAAATTACTTTTTTCATTGATTGGCATCATTTTAGAACGAATTTCGTCAATGGCTGAATGCAAGGATACTGCCAAATTAAATTTCACTTCATCATCAGCTAGTTTTTTTATCATTTTAGGGATGCCAACAGTGGAAAGCGTTATTCTCTTTGGCGACATGCCTAATCCTTCATCAGAAGTTATTTTTTCAATTGATGCCAATACGTTTTTGTAATTCAAAAGTGGTTCGCCCATTCCCATAAAAACAATATTGGATAGTTTGTGTTTGTGATAAAATCGGCTTTGTTTGTCAATGGCGACTACTTGATCGTAAATTTCATCGGGATTCAGATTTCGCATCCGTTTTAACCTAGCCGTGGCACAAAAATTACAATCTAAACTACAGCCTACCTGGCTAGAAACACAGGCAGTTGTTCTTGTTTCTGTGGGAATCAGGACCGATTCCACAATCATATTATCGTGCAGTTTTATAGCGTTTTTTATAGTACCATCATTGGAACGTTGCATTTGATCAACTTCAATATTGTTGATTACAAAATTGTCTTCCAACATGGTTCTTGTTTCTTTTGAGATATTGGTCATATCATCAAAAGAATAGGTAGCTTTACTCCACAACCATTCGTAAACTTGGTTGCCGCGAAAAGGTTTATCGTTATTTTCTTCAAAAAAATCGCGAAGTTGCTCCTTAGTCAAGGCTCTTATGTCTTGTTTTTTTTTCATTTTAATTAATATAGCTCCTATTTACCTCTCCTTTGGAGAGGTCAGAACTGCTCTTTTCGGCAGTTCTGGGTGAGGTCAATAAATAATTCTGTTTTGGTGTCAAAACTATAACAGAATTATTTACTTAAAACAACCTTTTTCACCATACTCCTATTGGTGTCAATTTCAGTTATTCTAATAAAATAGATATTATCGGCGAAATTATTTAAATCAATCGTATTGTTATTAATTGGAGCTTCTTTGACTAAGGTTTGTCCTAATAAATTATATACCTCATAAGTTAAATCGCCCGTTAATTCGTTGAGTTTAACATTAACAATTCCCCTAGACGGATTAGGGTACAATGTAATATTATTGTCAAAATGGCCATCGTCAACTTTTAATGTATTTGACAGACTATTAAATGTAGTGGCATTTGTTTCTTGCGGATCCAACCAGTCTTTTAATCTATCAGCTGCAGTCGCCCCATTGTTCCAAGCAATTGCAAAACGACCGTAAAGATCAAACTCATCGTTGTCAGAAGTACCTATGCAAAGTGCATTACCTCCATATAATTGCCCAATAATATGACCATTTTGGTTAAATAATGGCGAACCCGATGAGCCACCCTCAGTTACTCCAATTTCCCAACCGTTACCAGTTTCATTTCCATCACCTATACCACCTATTAACCATAGTTGTTTACCGTCAGAAGTAGCTTTTGTTGGGCCGTCATCATCTCTTGCAATTTTCATAATATCACCTTCAGGATGATGGATTCCCACACCAATAGTGGGGTTAAAATCTGTTCTGTCCCATCCTGCAAAAGTAACATCCCAGTCATTGGGAATGGGGTTGTTTATTTCTAACAACAACATATCCGCATCTGAATATTGAGCTTTTATGGTAGATCCCAGCATGGTAAGTTCTTCGGCAGCATCCGTACTGTTAGTAATAGCGGCACAAACAGGATTGGGACTTATCCAATTAAACCGCATAGAGAAAATTGAGGGATTTGCCGCAGGATTGTCAGATTCTCTTTCCAAACAATGCTGTGCCGATAAAAAATATGGTTTTTTGTCTTGAGCGGTGTTGTTTATTAAAGTGCCCGAACATATAAAACCATCTCCCATATTCATAAATGCAACCGATTTTTTAAGTTCGTCTCGGTGTGCTTCGAAATCGGCACCAATGGCACAATCTACATCGTGATTGCAATCACCTGAATTGTTTATTTTTAAGATCGATTTGTCTTTATACCCTTCTTGAACCGTTTTGCCCAACCTATAACCATGTATAACAGCTCCAATATTCAATTTGCCTTGACCGATAACTTCTTTTGGCTCATAATATTCTACCCAAATTTTATCACCTTTTACAAACCAAGTTCCCAACTCATTTTTAGCATTATTTGCGGTTGAGGTAATTGCTCCTAGTAAATCTGTTTTATCATTATTGTATAAATATATATTACTGCCCTTGGGCAAATAGAAATTGTTAAAATTAACGCTTAAATGCAGGGCATCTTTTGATACAAAAGAAATTCTCCAAATTCGGTCACCATTAGATAGTGCTGTCCACGAACCCGCATTTTTCAATCCATAATCAACTTTTTGAGAAATACCTATTCTATAGGGTTTTGTTTTTATTTTATCGTTTTTAACATCTTCGTTTCTATGTTGTTTTAAATTTAGCTGAGGTAAAATTATTGCGGTCTGAGTAGCCTTGGTATTGGTCAAGCTCCAACTAGCGGGTTCGCCCTCGTTTGTTACCTGAGCGGCAACCAATAAAGGAAAAATCAGAAAGATAAAAAGTAATTTTTTTTTCAAAATAACAATTTTTTTAAATCCCATAATGAGGGCAATTTTCGTAAAGATATTAAAAAAGCCTCATATCTATAATAATATAAGGCTTTTCTATCTTTATATATCTAACTAATTAGATGATTAGCATGGCATCGCCGTAAGAATAAAAATTATATTTTTCTTTGATGGCTTCGGCATACGCTTTTTTCAGAAAGTCGTGTCCAGCAAATGCAGAGGTCATCATCATTAAAGTAGATTTAGGTGTATGAAAATTAGTAACCATGGCATCGGCTATACTAAATTCGTAAGGTGGAAAAATAAATTTGTTGGTCCACCCAGTAAATGGTTTTAGGTGATAATCGGCAGAAACAGAGCTTTCTAAAGTCCGCATTACCGTTGTGCCAATAGCTACGACCCTTTTTTTAGAATCAATGGCCTTATTTACCGTTTTAGCGGTATTTTCGGGAATATCGATTTCTTCCGAATCCATTTTATGTTTGGATAAATCTTCCACTTCAACAGGGTTAAAGGTGCCAAGCCCAACGTGCAACGTAAGTTCTGCTAAATTAATTCCTTTAATTTCAAGTCTTTTTAATAGATGTTTAGAAAAGTGTAAACCTGCGGTGGGTGCAGCCACGGCCCCTTCATGTTTTGCGTAAATGGTCTGATACCTTTCATCATCTATTGGCTCAACATCTCTTTTAATATATTTAGGTAAAGGAGTTTCGCCCAGTTCTTTAAGTTTTTTTCTAAAGGCTTCGTAAGATCCATCAAATAAAAAACGTAAAGTTCTTCCTCTAGAAGTGGTGTTATCTATAACTTCAGCTACCAGGTCTTCATTTTCCCCAAAGAATAATTTGTTGCCTATCCTAATTTTTCTAGCAGGATCAACCAAAACATCCCACAATCTGCTTTCTGCATTTAATTCACGCAATAAAAACACTTCTATTCTTGCTCCGGTTTTTTCTTTGTTTCCATATAATCTAGCTGGAAAAACTTTTGTATTGTTAAAGACCATTACGTCGCCTTCATCAAAATAATTCACAAGATCTTTAAACAATTTATGTTCAATTTTTTTTGTTTTTCTGTCCAAAACCATTAATCTGGCCTCGTCTCTTTGTTCTGATGGGTATTTAGCCAATAGCTCCTCTGGTAGTTCAAATTTAAAATGTGATAATTTCATCTTCAATATGTGTGGGTTTTACGTGTGTTAAAAAACGAGCCTGCCTCGCGGTAAGCGGGTGCAAATATACATTATCCAAACACCCATTGTCAAGTATTTGGTTATTTATATTTTATAAAGCTCATAAAAATTTAATTCTTCCATAAATTTACCTTGAATACTTATCTTTGCAACTTCATACTCCCGAGTCTTTACAAAGGAGTGCAAAAATTATAGGATGAGTATTAAAGTTACGCCATATAAAGATTCTGAATTAAGTAAAAAAGAACAGGTTGCAGAAATGTTTGACAACGTTTCGGGCAACTACGATTTCTTAAATAGAATTATGACCTTTGGTATAGACGTAAAATGGCGTAAAAGAGTAGTAAAGATTGTAGGGGAAAAAAATCCAAAAACCATTCTTGATATTGCAACAGGAACCGGAGATTTTGCCATTATGCTGGCGAAACTGAAACCTGATAGAATAGTTGGTTTAGACCTTTCCAAAGGGATGTTAGAGGTTGGTATTAAAAAAGTTAAAGAGAAAAATCTTGACGGATTGATTGAAATGGTTATCGGAGATTCTGAAAATTTACCATTTGATGATAATAGCTTTGATGCCATAACTGTTGGTTTTGGAGTAAGGAATTTTGAAAATTTGGACAAAGGGCTGCAAGAAATTCATCGTGTGCTAAAACCTGACGGAATTTTTGTTGTACTTGAGACCTCGCAACCAGAAAAATTTCCAGTTAAACAGCTATTTAATTTTTATTCAAAATATATTATCCCAACCATTGGTAAATTAGGCTCTAAAGACAAAAGAGCCTATACTTATTTGCCAGAATCCGCGGCAATTTTTCCTTACGGTAAAAAGTTCAACAATATTTTAGAAAAAAATGGGTTTAATAATGCAACTAACAAACCTTTAACCTTTGGGTCTGCATCCATTTATACGGCAACGAAATAATATGGGAGTAGTATTTTTATTGTAAAATGTTGTAAATGTGATGTTTATAAAAAATTACATATTAAAAAAGTAAAGAAATAAATGAAAAAGTCATTTTTGTGTATAGTTAGTTTACTATTTTTTATTGGCAATACATTTGCTCAAAAAGATAAGGTTGAATACCTCCCCAACAAGGACAAGAAAAAAATCCATTATGGGTACTATTTAGGCATTAATAAAAAAGGGTTTAAAGTTAGTTACGAACTAGAAAACTCTTTTGTAGATGTTGAGGAAAAGCTCGGTTTTAATATTGGTTTAGTGCTAGGTTACAATATAAACGATAACTTGAACCTTAGATTAGAACCAGGTCTGTCCAGTAATTCTAAAGTCTTAACTTTTTCAAACCCAACAATACCGGATACCGAAAACGACAGGGTAAGAAAAGTACCAGCTACTTATTTCAGGATTCCGTTATTGCTTCAATTTAGAACAGATCGATTAGATAATATGCGGGCCTTTGTAATTGGAGGTGTATCTTACGATTATAACTTCTCTAGTAATCAGAAAAATTCGGATGATAATTTTGAGGGAGAGTTTAGAATGAAATCCAACAACTTTATGTACGAAGTAGGTTTGGGTGTAGATTTGTACTTACCTTATTTTAAATTTTCGCCTTCTATTAGAGGCATTTTCGCCATTAATAATGAAATAGTTCGTGATGACAACCCAAGTAGTCCATGGACTTTACCAATTGATTATTTTGGAACAAGGGGAATTTTCTTGAACCTCACTTTTGAATAGGAAATAAGTTGGCAGTGTACGGTATTCAGTCCGCAGTCAAAAATTCCTAGCTTAATTTGTCTAGATTTAATTCCTTTCCAAAGACCAAAGACTACCGACCACAAAATTCATTTAACAAAATAGCAGTTGCGGTTGCTACGTTTAAACTTTCTGGTGTGTTTTTATTATTAAATCTAGGAATTGTTATTCTGTGGCTTAATAAATTTTCAATTTCAGGTGAAATTCCATTAGATTCGTTACCCATTACCAAAATTGCATTTTTTTTTAACTCGGTATCTTTTACAATTTTTCCATCCATTACAGCACCATAAATAGGTATTTTAGCATTGCTTAAGTAATCTTTTAAATCTGTATAAATAATTGGTAATCTTGTCAATGAACCCATTGTGGCTTGTACTACTTTACTATTATAACAATCTACCGTATCGGTAGAACATACCAGTTGTGAAACCCCAAACCAGTCGCACAACCTAATAATGGTTCCTAAGTTCCCCGGGTCGTTTACGGAATCTAAAGCAACAATTAATCCTTTGTTTTCCAAAATGTCGGTTTGTGGAATTTTAAAAACACCAATTACCTTGTTTGGAGTTGATAAATTACTAAGTTTGGACAATTCTTTTTCCGAAATGAGTTCTGGCTTATATTTTGATATGGATTGGTAATAATCTTCAACACAAAATAATTTTTCTATTTGAAGATTGGAGTTTAAAAATTCGTTTACAACTTTTACGCCCTCGGCAACAAATAATTGATGCTGAATTCGGTACTTTTTTTGTTGTAAACTCGTTATTAACTTGTGTTCGTTTTTGCTTAACATTCAAATAGTAGTATTTTTGGTGTTTGTATATAAAATATTTTTTTGTCCATAATATTCCCGCCAAAGCGGAAACCTTTAAATCGAAAATTGCATTGCTTAACTATATTGCTAAAATAATAGTATTTACAATAGTAACGGTTGTAATTATTTCATGCAGTGCAACTAAAAGGGTTCCTGATGATAAATACCTGCTTTCAAAAAATACGATTATAGTAGATGAAAAAAAGATAAACAACCCTGAGGTTATCAGTTATCTTCGGCAAACCCCAAATACAAAGATACTCGGAATTCCCATTTCATTGCACATTTATAATTTTGCTAAACCTAATTACGAAATTAAATTTCAGGAGTGGCTGGACAAAAAACCCAACAGAGAAGAAAAACTTGAAAACATTTTCTCTAAAAAACAGGTTAAAGCTTTAGAGAAAGCATACAATGGGGTAAATGCTTGGTTTTTAAAAAATGGAAACGCACCAGTAATTTCTGACAGTACCAAAATTAAAAAATCGGTAGTTTCTTTAACCAAATATTATCAAAGTAAGGGTTATTTTGATGCCGAGGTTAGTTTTAAACAAATAAAAAAGGAGAATAAAAAGATTACGGTCGATTATTTGGTAACAAAAAACAATCCTTATTTTATAGATAGCCTTACCACCGAAATCAGCTCACCAGTGCTAGATTCCCTTTATCAATTGCACAAAGATAAGTCTTTGGTGGTGGTAGGTGATCAAATAGATTACACCAAATTTGAAAATGAAGAAGACCGTCTTATCAATATTTTTAGAAATTCCGGTGTTTATTATTTTGGAAAAAATAATATGGAATATTGGATAGACACTTTAGGATTATCACCTTACAGAACAAGTGTTTTTTTAGAAATAAATGACAGGGTTGTCGAAAATAACGATAGTGTTTATACCGAACCTTTCAAGATTAGAAAAGTAAAGAAGGTGAATATATTTACCGACTTTTCTTTTATTGATAAAAATAAGCCCATTCAAGATTCGGCATTTTACAAAGGTTATAACTTTTATGCAACAGAAAAGTTAGTCTATAATCCAAAATATTTAGCAAATTCCATAATTATTCAACCCGATAGTATTTATAGGGATACGGAGCAACAGCTTACCAGAAAATATTTAAGGGAACTTCAAAATTTTAAACCCTCTTTAGATATTAAATATGAAGAAAACCATGACGGTTCACTTACTGCCAATATTTTATTAACTCCACAAAAAAAGTACTCTTTTGGCTTTGATAATGAGTATATTACTTCTAATATAAAACCATTTGGCATTTTGGGTAAACTATCATGGTTGAACAGGAACGTGTTTAGAGGTGCAGAGGTATTGGAACTATCTTTTCAAGGTTCTTTTTTAAACGTTGCCAGGGAAATTTCAGACAATTCTAAATTTTTTAACGCTTGGGAAATAGGCTCAAGTGCTACGTTAAAAATACCCAGAATATTGTTTCCGATACCTACAAACAGCATTATACCTAAAAGGATGACCCCCAAGACAAATATCGGGTTGAGTATTGCCCTTCAACGAAATATAGGATTGGACAGGCAAAATATTACTGGAGGTATAAACTATACTTGGCAGAGTTCAAGCACTACAGATCATAAATTCGATTTGCTGAACATGCAGTATATTAAAAACTTAAGGACCGACAAGTATTTTACCATTTTCAGGTCTGAAGCCCGAAAATTGGAAGAAATAGCAGAGGTTATTGTGCCTTATGGCGAATATCCGATCGGAGGAACGCCATTATTGAACAAAGATGGCGAACTCATTCCATCAAACTACCTAGATTATCTTCTTAAAGCTGATAATGGTTTCTCTATTTCCAATCCGGATGAATATGCTAGAGCGGAAGATATTAAGGAACGCAGGAAAATTCTGACCGAAGATGTATTGGTGCCGGTTATGTCTTATACCTTTAATTATAGTAACAGGGAAGGTTTTACCGACAATAGCTTTTCTGGTTTTACGGCTAGGTTAATTTCTTCGGGCAATTTAACTTCCCTTTTTGTAAAAAAACCTACAGATGGCACTAATAAACAGCTTTTTGGATTGGATATTGCACAATATTTAAAAACAGAAGTGGAGTATAAAAAATATTGGGCAATTGATGCCAATACTTCTTTGGTACATAGAACTTTTATTGGTGCAGCTTTCCCAATGGGCAATTCCAATATACCTTTCAGCCGAAGTTATCGTGCCGGCGGATCTAACGATATTAGGGCGTGGAACACTTTTAAATTAGGACCAGGTTCTGCCCAAAATGGATTGGAATTCAATGTGGGCAGTTTTAAATTAACTTCTAATTTAGAATATCGTTTTCAGCTGGTAAATAATATCTATAGTGCCCTTTTTATAGATGCCGGTAATATTTGGGATATTACTAACTCCAGTGTAACCGATGATAAAGGTAAATTTAATGGACTTTCTTCTTTAAAAGATATTGCGGTTGGTTCGGGCTTTGGCATTCGGTACGATTTTAGCTTCTTGGTATTACGCTTAGATGTAGGTTTTAAAACTTACGAGCCTTATTTGGAATCTTCAAACAAATGGTTTAAAAATTATAATTTTAACAGGGCTGTTTTTAATATCGGTATTAATTATCCATTTTAGATTAGTCGGTAGTCTTTTGGTCGGTGGTCGTTAGTCACAATCAGTAGCTAAATAAAAAACCCGAAAATACAACGTTTTCGTATTTTTTAAGCTCTGACCTATGTCCATCCTATTATATTTTCGTAATTTTACAGTTCAATAATAATCAAACAATTATATGTCACATAATATAAAACCAGGTGTTGCTACTGGCGACCAAGTTCAAGAGATTTTTAATTATGCAAAAGAAAAGGGATTTGCCCTTCCGGCTGTTAACGTAATCGGATCTAACACAATAAATGGTGTATTGGAAACAGCTAGGGATTTATACGCCCCTGTAATTATTCAATTTTCTAACGGAGGTGCTCAATTTAATGCGGGCAAAGGATTAAGTAACGAAAACCAGCAAGCTGCCATTGTGGGTGGTATAGCGGGTGCCAAGCATATTCATTTATTGGCAGAGGCCTATGGTGTTCCTGTAATTTTACATACGGATCATTGTGCAAAAAAATTATTGCCTTGGATAGATGGTTTGTTAGATGCTAGTGAACAACATTTCAAAGAGACTGGAAAACCTTTGTATAGTAGTCACATGATCGATCTTTCGGAAGAACCGATTGAGGAAAATATCGAGATTTGCAAAAAGTATTTAGCCCGTATGAGCAAAATGGGAATGACATTGGAAATTGAACTGGGTATAACTGGTGGTGAAGAAGATGGTGTTGACAATAGCGATGTGGACGAATCTAAATTATACACGCAACCGGAAGAAGTAGCTTATGCTTACGAAGAACTTTCTAAAGTGAGCAACAAGTTTACCGTGGCAGCGGCCTTTGGAAACGTTCATGGGGTTTACAAACCGGGTAATGTAAAATTAACGCCTAAAATTCTGAAAAATTCGCAAGAATATGTTTCTAAAAAATATGGTGTAGAACATAATCATATCGATTTTGTTTTTCATGGCGGATCGGGTTCAACTGTTGAAGAAATCAGAGAAGCCATTGGTTACGGTGTTATAAAAATGAATATTGATACAGACATGCAATATGCTTTTATGTCAGGTGTTAGAGATTATATGAATGAGAAGGCAGATTATTTGAAATCTCAAATTGGTAGCCCTGATGGAGCGGATTCACCTAATAAAAAATATTATGATCCAAGGGTTTGGTTGCGTAAAGGAGAAGAAACTTTTGTAAAAAGACTTAAAAAAGCCTTTGAAGATTTGAACAACGTAGATACTTTGTAAAAAGCATTTATATTAAAAAAGCCCGATAAAATATAATTTTTGTTGGGCTTTCTTATTTTTTAGTAACTTGCATCTTATTAAATTTGTACAATATGTCGTCTTGGTTTAAAAGAAAAGATAAAGGAATTCAAACCGCTACCGAGGATAAAAAAGATGTACCAAAGGGTCTTTGGTACAAAACCCCTAGCGGCAAAATAGTTGATACCGAAGAATTAAAAGAAAATTTTTATGTGAGTCCAGAAGATGGATATCACGTAAGAATTGGAAGTAATGAATACTTTGAAATTTTATTTGACGAGAATAAATACAAAGAACTTGATGCAAAAATTACGGCAAAAGATCCGTTGAATTTTGTGGACACCAAAAAATACACCGATCGTTTAAAAGAGGCTCAAGAAAAAACAAAACTAAAAGATGCTATTAGAACTGCGGTCGGAAAATCTTATGGAAAAGAATTGGTGATTGCCGCTATGGATTTTTCATTTATAGGAGGCTCAATGGGCAGTGTGGTTGGTGAAAAAATTGCAAGGGCTATTGAATACTCCATAAAAAATAAAATTCCATTTTTATTAATTTCAAAATCGGGTGGAGCCAGAATGCAAGAGGCTTCTTATTCATTAATGCAACTTGTAAAAACATCAGCTAAATTGGCTCAATTAGCCGAGGCAGGCATACCCTATATTTCACTATGTACCGACCCAACTACGGGTGGTACTACGGCATCTTATGCTATGCTTGGTGATGTCAATTTCGCAGAACCTAATGCTTTGGTTGCTTTTGCTGGACCGCGTGTGGTAAGAGACACCGTTGGTAAAGATTTACCAGAAGGTTTTCAGCGTTCGGAATTTGTGTTGGAACATGGCTTTTTAGATAAAATTATAGAAAGAAAGGATTTAAAAAAACAAATCAATCTATATATTGATTTAATTCAAAATTTACCGATTAGAACCGAGCCAGAAGTTAAAGAAAAGGCTTAGATCAATCTAACTTATAAGGGTTTCAATAGTGCCTTGATAGACTAAAAAGTAAAACCTGCAAGGATTTAAAATCCTTGCAGGTTAGTCACTCATTTTATAAATTACTAAGGTGTATTTCCCTTTCTTCTCCACCGTTAATACTAATTGTAGCCAAATCATCACAACTACCATCTCCATAATTTAATAATGCATTATTTTCATTTTTAGATAATTCAATAACGCCGCTTACTAAAAACTTACAGGCCAATTCTCTTCTTAAAGGTTCAGTTACCGTAGCAGATAAAACCGTACCATTTTTCTTTGTAAATTTCCAATTTCCGGTAATTAAGAATACATTATCGCCCCAAGCTTTTGTGCCTTGCCCTTCTATCATTTCCCTCATTTTTGTGCCTTCTTTTTTAGCAAATGAATCGTCTGGCCAAGTAACGGTAACATCAAACGTTTTGGTAGATTGCGGGTTGCCATTGTCGTTCATCCGTTCTCTTAAAATAGAACCACCGCCTTCGACATGCTTACGGTTAAAATAGAAATCCCTAAATGAATAGCTTATCATTTTTGTAGCAGCTTCGGGGTCTTTTTCATATTCCATTATAATAGCCCCACTTACAAAATTACCATTTCGTAACTCACAACCTTCACCAAAATCGACGGTTACCGTTTTCATGTTTTGAGTAATAACTTTGGTAATGGTTACACAATCCGGTATATATCTTTCAAGTGCGGTGCTTTTTGTAGTGGGAGTTTCCACCGTTTGGTAGGCTTCCTCAATAATTACACTCGTCTCATCAGAAACTTCGTCAATTACCGCTTCGGTTTCTGCTGTTTTAAGATCGATTTCCTCTAACGAAGCGTCATCTTGAATAGTTTCTCCTTTATCACAACCCACAAATAATATTGTGGATAGTAATAAAGCCATTAATCCTAATTTTAGTTTTTGTCTTTTCATCATATTAGTTTTATAAGTTATACATCTATGACAAAAGAATTAACAAAAGGTTTAAAATTTTGGGGTTTAGCGGTTTTTTAATTTTGCAATTAACTCCTCTTTTTTTCTAACGGAAACAACTATTTCCGTATTATCCGTTAAAACAGCTATCCTTTTTTTAGGGATGAATTTTTTAATATAATTTAAGTTGATAAGATGTGATTGATGCGTTCTAAAAAAAGAATAGGGTTGTAATAAATTTTCAAAATGTTTTAAGGTTTTGGCGATTGTAATTTTCTTATCGGGATTAAAATAAATATGGGTGTAATTATCGTCCGCATTGCACCTTACAATATCATTTACTTTTATACGATGCACACCTTCAGCGTTGGTCAGGTTAATTATTTTATTAGTATTTTCTTCATTAAGATTATAGAGCAGTGTTTCTACTTTTTGTGCGGAATCCAATAAAGATTGTTTGGTTTTTAATTTGTTGAGAGCACGTTCTAAATCAGTATTAGCAATAGGTTTTAACAAATAATCTAAAGCTGAATATTCAAATGCTTTTACGGCGTAATTGTCATGAGCAGTAGTAAAAATAATTTCAAATGTAATTTTAGAAGCTAAATTTTTAAGCAAGTCAAAACCCGTTTCATTTTGTAATTGTACATCTAAAAAGATAACATCAACAGTTTTGTTTTCTAAAATTGTTTCAGCCTCTGCAACGGAACAGCACGATTGGTATTCGCTAATTATTTCATTTTGATTCTCTAATAATTGTGACAGTCTATCTATGCAATGCTGTTCATCATCAATTAATAATGCTTTAAACATAAGTAGTTTCTTAAAATTGATGCTCTAAAGGAAGTGTCAGTTCTACCTTTAACCCTTTTTGCTTATCAACTAGGTTAATACTTCCTTTAACTTTCTTCATCTGGCTTAGTATCTCTAACCTGCTTTGCGTAATGCTAATTCCTCTAGATTTTTTTAGTGAATTTCCAGCTGTGTTTTTACTTCTGCCAACACCATTGTCATCAATAGTGCAAATTAGCCTATTATCCTTTTGTTTTATCGTTATGGTAATATTTCCTTTTTCTTTTAACGGTACCATACCGTGCCAAATGCTATTTTCTATAAACGGTTGAAGAATTAATGGTGGAATCAAAGTATTTTCTTTATCTATTTGGCTATCAACCTCAATAGTGTAACTGAATTTATCCTTCAATCGATAAGACTCTAATTGCATGTACAGCTCAGACAGCTCTATTTCTTCGGCAATTGAAATCCATTTCTTATCAGAATTTTCTAAAATGGATCTGGTCAGTTTTGAAAATTTAACCAAATAGTCATTGGCTTCTTTGGTGTTGTTTTTTGCAATAAAATCGTTTATGGAATTTAAAGAATTAAATATAAAATGCGGATTCATTTGAGCCCGTAAGGCTTTAAGTTCGGTGTCCGCAACTTTGGCCTCAAACTGGGTTGTTTTTATTTTTTCGGCATCATCTCTTCTTTTTTTGTAAAAAACACCACCTAAAATAGCGGTCAACAGAAGTATGCCTCCACCTGCCATAGCAGAGTTCCTGATAATTTTTTGACGCTTTATTTCAGCATTGGCCAATGCATTTTCCTTGTCCGCTTCAAACTGGATTTCTTTCCTTGAAATTTCAAGTTTTCTATCTGTACTGGTAATACTATCTCTAAGTTTAATATAATTTTTATACGCATCAAACGCTTTATTATATTCCTTTTTTGTTTCATAAACACCTGCCAAAGATTCCCACAGTTTTTCTTTAATGAACAAATTATCCAAAGCACTTTTTAAGTTTAAACCTTCCAGTGCATAATGTTCAGCTTTGTCGTATTCTAAATTCTTCAGAAATACCATAGCCGCATTGGCATAGGCAGGGGCTTTAATAAACTCCAATTTATTGGTCTCAATTAATTTTAGACTTTCTTCAATAGTTGTAATTGCTTCGGCAGATTTATTTGCTTTGCTCAACACCAAACTTAAATTACTCAAATTATTGCCTAGTTGTAGGTAGTTTTTTGTGTCTCTGGCAATTTTAATCGCTTTTTGATAATAGTTTGCTGATGAGTCAAGTTGATTTAAATTTCCATAGACATTGCCAATATATCCGTAAGCATTCATTTTATATGCTGGGTAGCTAAGCATTTTTTTATAATATTCTAAGGCTTTTTTATTTTCTTTTTGCTCATAATAAATGTTAGCGATATTGCCTATGTTACCCACCATGTATTTACTTGGTAGTTTGTTTTTTTCTACTATGTCCAAACTTCTATGGTAATATTCAATTGCCTTATATGGGTCGGACAAAATGTATTGATAAATTACCCCGATTCTATTATATACCAAAGCTTCTCCCTTTCTGAAATTAAGTTGTTTCGCAAATTCTAGGGTTTTTAAATTATACTTTAATAAACTGGAATCCCTAGGATTGAAAATGAATTCTTTGCGAGAGTATAACAGCCTCAAATTTACATAAGTAGTGTCTTTAGAACTATACTCAGTAATTACTTTTTTTAAAGAGTCTATTTTTTTTTGTTGTGAAAAGCAAAAAGTTAAGCATAATATAAAAAATATGGAGGACAATAATAACTTTTGAAACATAAAAAGTGGTTTGGCTATGATATAGTAAAAATAATACTATTTGGCAGAAATACTAACAAAACAACATTCTTTCTGTTAAATTAATAAAAATAAACAAATACTAAACAATGCTCAACGAATACTAAATGGATTCTGCAATCTTTAATTAGCTTGGCTATATTTAATATCCAAAAGCTAAAAAATATGATTATGAAAAACACAAAGTGTCCATTATTAAAAAGTCATTTATTATTAGTATTCATTTTAATAATTATAACAACTTCTTGCTCAATAGATGATGTTGTTCCAGACGATATTTTAGGAGGCGGTAATATTACCGCGACAATAAATGGTAACAAGTTTGAAAGTGCGAAAGAGTACGATAAAGTGGAAATTACCTCAATATCAAACATTTACATCATCGCGTTAAGTGCAGGCGATGCCGAAGGGATAAGCAAATTAAAAGGTTTGGTATTGGTTGCCTCGGGCGAGGATTACGCCACGTTGAAATCAGGCAAAACATGGAATGAACCTGGTATTAGCAATGAAGTGAATAAAGCCAGAGCCGCATATTCGGAAGACGATGGAAGTAGCGAAACAAACGATTTTGATACGGAAATTACAGAGGACATTTACATAAAAATCACATCTCTTGATAAGAGTAAGAAAACAATATCTGGAGAGTTCACTTTTACAGTTGTAGATGAAGATACGGGCAAAAAATACAAAGCCACAAACGGAAAATTTAAGGAAATTCCTTACACATTAACCGAACAATAACATAAAACAAACCTTATGGAAAATGTAGTAAAAATTATAGTTTTAATTGTGCTATTTGCTGTTGGAAATCTATCGGCACAAACACGAAAAACTGAAGAAGAATCCAAACCAAAAGTGGTAAATGAAGTTGAGGAAGCCAACAAATCCGTAAAACAAGCCAGCAATGCAACCAAAGAGACCGTACAAACCACCAAAGAAACAGTTTCTGATCTAAAAGAAACCGTTGGTATGATTTTCCCAAAAAAGAACAAACCTAAAAAGGCTAAGGAAATTGTTTCAATTCAAATCAGCCAAATTGAATATGGAGATGAAAATTTAGATGCTTTGTACAAAGCCATCTCAAAGGCAAAAGGAGTAAAAGACCTTTCTAAAACTTTTGCAAATAACCAAGCGGCAATTACCGCTACGTATAAAAAAACCGCGGACGATCTGTGGCAATCTGTACCTGAAACTATTAGAAGTTCATTCAAAATTAAATCTATTACAGAAAATAGTATATTAGTAAGCTTAAAAGAACAATAGAAAGCTTTGTTATGAAAATATGGTTGCAACTAACCCTTTTATTTTTTCTATTTGCCTCCTGCGATTCCGTAGTTTTTAAAGAACCGTTGCCCACGTATGATGGCAAATCCCTAGCAGTATTTCCTGAAGAAATGAGAGGCACTTATGTAGATAAAAACAAGCCAACGGACTCATTGGCGATAGGCAAAACTGTATTTATCTATAAGTATAAATCAGATAGCGTTACGTACAAATCAATTAGTGGAATTTTAAATAAAGATACCTATGCTAAAAACTATAAATCCAATTTATTTTTAAGCAAGAAAAGCAAATCTAAAGACTATTATTTTGTTAGAAACATTTTCTTGAATAATGGCAATCTACTTTTTTATAAAGCAAATGCTTATAAAGGCAAAAACTTACTGGTAGATAAGTTGGTTTTTGATTATTATTATGACAAATCTGACTCTAAGCATATTTTAAAGCCAACAAATAAAGAATTAGACAATATGCTCGTCAATAACGTATTTGTTTTAGATAAAACTTTTGTACCGATAAAAAATAACGATACTAAGCCCGCTCCTTTATCTAAAAATGGCTGCATAAGCGGCAATTGTACAGATGGTTACGGTTATTACCGTTACGAAAACGGTTATTACAAAGGTTTTTTTGAAAATGGCAAACGCCATGGTTACGGTTATTATTCGTGGAACGATGGGCAGTTTTATTTTGGAGATTGGAAAGACAATCAAAGAAGCGGCTATGGAGAACATTTTTACACTAAAACTTCGTTTTACATCGGGGAATGGAAAAACAACCTGATAAACGGTTACGGCTATAAAAAAGATAAAAACGGGAAGTTTACCAGGGCTATTTGGCAAAAGGAAATTCCTGCATTTAAATTTGGATTTGAGTTTAACAAAACCAACAAAGGCTGTGCCTATGGCGATTGCGAAGATGGTTACGGCCGTCTCTTTTTTGACAACGGACATTTTTACACGGGCTTTTTTAGAAATGGAAAACCATTTTTAGGAGAATATAATTTTACCAAAGGCCAGTTATATCGCGGCGAGTTCGATGAAAACTGGAAATTTAAGGGTAGCGGATATTTTCTTTGGAAAAATAAAAGCTATTACCGAGGGGAATTTGACAACGGACAAAAACAGGGTCTAGGGTTTTATAGGAACGGTGAAGACCGTACTGAGCTCAAGGGCGAATGGAAATCGGATAAGTTAGTTAAAAGTTACTAAAAACCATGAAAAATTTACTGCTTACTATCATAACCTTTTTAGTGTTCTTGAGCGGTTATGCACAGCACTATTTCACATTGCCCCAATTGGAAAAAATATGTTTCAAATTGAATAACGACGATATTTACGCTGTACGGGATTATGTTGAAAATGTAGGTTACAAGGCACTTAAAGTTGATGATTTTTATACTTTTGATGATAGTAAAGGTAATCATTTTATAACTTCAGGCAACAAATCTGGAAAATCTAAATATATAGCATATTTTATCAAAAACCCATCGGAGAAATTGGTAAAGTATTATATGAACGAATTAAAAAGCAAATACAATAAAGGATCAAAATTTTACTTTAAAGAGGGTTTGTATGTAATTCTTGCAGATCATGATAAAGAGAAAAATAAATTTACCCTAACAGTAGCTTATAACCGAAGATTAGAATACCCAGTTCCAGTTGTAAAAATTAGTAATCAAAAATATAAGGTCAGCTCCTTTTCCACATTAACACCAATAAAATTTAAAAAAGGACAAACAATTACGCTGAAGGCCTTTGGGAATATCAGTGTTGGTGTTTTTGCCGGAAAATCGGATCCAAACGGAATTAAAGGTTTTGAGACGTACAATTACGTTAGGAATTTTCCACATGGAAGTCTACTGGGGAAAATAGGCAAAAATGGTCGTTGGTTCCTTATTGGTAGCCAAAAAACAATTACAGCTACAACTGATGGATTTTTGGACGTGCGTGTAAACGATTTAGACCCAGGAAACAATTCTGGTTATTACACGTTGAGCTACGTTAGCAATGATAATACCAATTCGTCCAATACTACGACTTCAGTAACCAAATGTGTAAATGGCGATTGCAAAAACGGTCAAGGCAAAATGAACTATTCCAACGGAGACTCCTATCTCGGTAATTTTAAAAATGGCTTTAGGGAAGGTGTAGGTATTTACAACTGGGCAAATGGCGACAAATATAGCGGTGAATGGATTAAAGGCAATCGGACGGGAACAGGTACATTTACTTGGGCAAATGGAAATGAATTTATCGGTAAATATAAAGACAATAAGCAATTGGACGGTGTAGGCTTCTTTACCTGGAAAAACGGAACAAAATATAAAGGTCAATTTGTTAACACATTAATGCACGGTTATGGCGAACTTTATTATGCAACCGGAGATGTTTATAAAGGTGACTTCGCTAAAAACAAAAGACACGGCAAAGGCAAACTTTACGATAAAAGTGGTAAATTGGTTTATGATGGATTATGGGAACAGGACAAAAAAGTAAGTGAATAATTAAGGTTGAGATTGTTGTTGTTTTTATTTTATTCATCTCATATTTCACAACCACTGTGATTTTATGCCCATTTCATTTAATTCGTCAACCACATTTTCTTTGGCATAACAAAGTGTTGCTTTTTTTAAATTTGGGAATTTTTTAGCGTCTCTAATACTTTTAATATCCCAATAATCTTCTGTTCCATCTCCAAACCGGAGAAGGTTCAAATAAATATCATTTCCACCATCTTGGTATATTTCGGTTATTTCTGAAGCTAAATTTTTAGGAATTTGCAATTTTTTAAAATATTGAGTTACTTCAGGTATCGGGTCGTAACCCTCTTCTTCGATATCAATTTTTCGTTTACTGTACCATTCTGCAAATTCATTTAAATCAAATTTGGGCTTAAGTAATTCTTGATTGTACATTAACTCTTGAACAATAGATAATTTAAAACCAAAATCTTCAAATTCAATATGTTCCTCTTTCAGTTCTTTTTGCAGATATTTATCTTTAGGAATTTCTTTTTTTGCATTAAAATTTTGCATAAAAGAAATGGCATAAGGTTTTGATTCTCCTCTATAGGTTAGCTTGTTCAGGGTATAGTTTTGGAATTTTGTTTTAGATATTTCATCAATATATATTTGCTGGCCTTCAATAAAAATGTTCCCTTTAAATAACTGCTTTGGGGCAAGCTCCAGTTTATGGTTTTTTGATATTACAAAACATAGCATTAAAATATGTTGAGATGATGAATAATCACAATAAAGACCTGATTCGTTCCAACAATTTATTTGACTATTGGTCAATTTTGTGCTACCGATTTTTGAGGGTTCTCCAAAAATATTTACCAATGTGTCATAATTAGTAGGAAAAGTTAATGGTATTCCATTTATCTTCAATTGATTTTCAAAACAATCGATTCTGATACTTTGTAGTTTATTTTTCTTAAATAAATTTAACATTGTTATAATCGGGCTTTTAAATTGTGTCTTTCAAAAATGTTATTGTTCATTTGGAAGCATTTTTACTTATTTAGAGGTTTATTTTTTTAACCAATAATTTTTATTTACGAACCTTTTTAGGTTTGAAATCAGATGCGGTTTTCAATTCAATAGTGGCAATAATAATTACTATTGTTAATTCAAACAAAAAATAAATCAGTCCCAAAGAGGTTAACTTTTGAAAATGGTAAAATAACATGGTTATTGAAATAAAGCAATAAATTATATTCGCAATTGCAATGGCTTTTAAAAAATAGTTCCATTTTTCATTAATTTGGAAATAACAATAGAAGTCGTAGATCATAAAAAGACACGGAAAACTGGCTAAAAAAAACAATACATTTTTAGGCATTCCAAATGCACTTTGGTACGATGTCAAAATTATCCCTAATAAAAACGCTGACAATAATGCTCCGAAACCATCAACTAAAAATAGAATTTTAGGATTGGAGTTTGTTTTATTTAATATTTGTTGAAATTTCATCCGCTCACTAGAATTACTATTCTTACATAAAGATATTACATATTGCAGTTGCGATATTTAATTTATTCCTTAAATATACCATCAATTCTATTAATCGACAAAATAAACAATTTATAAAAACTTAAAATGATAGCTGAATTTGTTCTTTTTTATAATTTGGGATTTGTTTTTTAGAGCATTCTCGAATAATAGTTTTATATTTGCCGCTCGAAATAATTCGATACATAAAAATTATTAATTAAAAAAATTTAATGTTAGCATGTATTTAACAGCAGAAAAAAAAGCGGAGATTTTCAAAAAATATGGAAAATCCGAAAAAGACACAGGTTCAACTGAAGGGCAAATAGCCTTATTTACTTACAGAATAAACCATTTGTCAGATCATTTAAAAAACAATCGTAAAGATTTTAATACGGAACGTTCTCTAGTAAAATTAGTAGGGAAACGTAGAAATTTATTGGATTATTTAATTAAAACCGATATTGTAAAATACCGTGAATTAATTAAAGAATTAAAGATTAGAAAATAACTAAAAGAGGCTTTATGCCTCTTTTTTTATAAAGCTGAACCATTTGCTGAATTCATTTTAGTACTGTTTCAGAAAAAAAAGCTTACTTCTTTTCATTGGTTAACACACAACACAACAAACCTGACCGTCCAGTTGGCGGTAACCAATTGTTTAATTAAGCCTATCAAAGATGGGTTAAAAAATTTATTTATGATACCTAAGGTTTTTACCGAAATTATCGATTTGGGAGATGGAAGAACTATCTCTCTTGAAACAGGAAAATTAGCTAAACAAGCTCATGGTTCTGTTGTTGTTCAATCAGGAAAATGTATGTTATTATGTACAGTTGTTTCTAATTACAAACAAAGCGACGTTGACTTTTTACCATTAACGGTTGACTATCGCGAAAAATTTGCGGCATCTGGACGTTATCCAGGTGGTTTCTTTAAAAGAGAAGCTAGGCCAAGTGATGGTGAAGTGTTAACTATGCGTTTGGTGGACAGGGTTTTACGTCCGCTTTTTCCAAAAGATTACCATTCTGAAACACAAGTAATGATTCAGTTAATGTCTCATGATGACGACGTTATGCCAGATGCTATGGCAGGATTGGCAGCTTCAGCAGCAATCCAATTATCAGATTTTCCGTTTGAGTGTCCTATCTCCGAAGCAAGAGTAGGTCGCGTAAATGGAGAGTTTATTATTAACCCAACAAGAGCTCAATTATTAGAGTCGGATATTGATATGATGATCGGTGCTTCTGCGGATTCAGTAATGATGGTGGAAGGCGAAATGGACGAGATTTCTGAGGAAGAAATGGCAGAAGCTATTAAGTTTGCTCACGAGGCTATAAAAGTGCAATGTGCTGCTCAAGTAAGATTAGCAGAAGCATTTGGCAAAAAAGAAGTACGTGAGTATGAGCCAGAAAGAGAAGATGAAGACTTGGCGAAGAAAGTTTATGATATGGCATATGACAAAGTTTATGCTGTGGCCAAAGCGGGTTCTGCAAAACACGAAAGAAGTGCCGCTTTTGACGAGATTAAAGAAGAAATAAAAGCTACTTTTTCTGAAGAAGAATTGGAAGATTTTGGCAGTTTGGTTTCTAAATATTTTTACAAAGCTGAAAAAGAAGCTATTAGAAACCTTACATTGGACGAAGGTTTACGTTTAGATGGTAGAAAAACCGATGAGATCAGACCAATATGGTGTGAGGTCGATTATTTACCATCAACACACGGTTCGGCTATTTTTACAAGAGGTGAAACTCAAGCTTTGGCAACCGTAACTTTGGGAACAAGCAGAGAAGCTAACCAAATTGATATGCCTTCATTTGAAGGCGAAGAAACGTTTTATTTACATTATAATTTCCCACCTTTTTCAACAGGTGAAGCAAGACCTATCCGAGGAACTTCACGTAGGGAAATTGGTCACGGTAACTTGGCACAACGTGCTTTAAAAGGTATGGTGCCAGATGACTGCCCATATACAGTTCGTGTAGTTTCCGAAGTATTGGAGTCTAATGGTTCCTCTTCAATGGCAACAGTGTGTTCGGGTACTATGGCTCTTATGGATGCCGGTGTACAATTAAAAAAGCCAGTTTCAGGTATCGCAATGGGATTGATTTCCGATGCAGATTCTGGAAAATATGCTGTTTTATCTGATATTTTAGGTGATGAAGATCACTTGGGCGATATGGACTTTAAAGTAACGGGTACAGCTGACGGAATTACGGCTTGCCAAATGGATATTAAAGTAAAAGGACTTTCTTATGAAATTTTAGTAAAAGCACTTAAGCAAGCAAGAGAAGGAAGATTACATATTCTGGAAAAATTGACGGAGACTATTGCGACTCCAAATGCAGATGTTAAAGCTCATGCTCCTAAAATGGTTACCAGAACTATTCCTAACGAATTTATTGGTGCGTTGATTGGACCTGGCGGAAAAGTAATTCAAGAATTACAAAAAGAAACAGGAACTACTATTGTTATCAACGAAGACCCTGTTACAGAAGAAGGAATCGTTGAGATTTTAGGAACCGGTCAAGAAGGTATTGATGCCGTTTTAGCAAAAATAGACTCGTTGATGTTTAAACCTGAAGTAGGAAGCGTTTACGAAGTAAAAGTGATAAAGATGTTGGATTTTGGTGCTGTTGTAGAATATATGGATGCTCCTGGAAACGAAGTATTATTACACGTATCTGAACTTGCATGGGAACGTACAGAAAATGTGTCTGACGTTGTTAATATGGGAGATGTGTTTGATGTAAAATACTTTGGTATTGATTCCAGAACCCGTAAAGAGAAAGTATCGCGTAAAGCATTGTTGCCAAAACCAGAAGGTTTTAAAGAAAGACCTCCAAGAGATAACAACAGAGGTAGAGACAATCGCGGACGTGATAACCGTCGTGACGATAGAAGAAAAAGAGATTAATTCTTTTTAAATCTATAAATTTAAACCTGTCAATATTTGTATTGGCAGGTTTTTTTGTTTAAAATTACTTTAAATAATTATTAATACTGGTGTGTCCCCTTAGGGACAAAATATCGGTAGAAAGAATATGTATTCGTTTAATTTTGTGCCGTAGGTACAACACAAAATAACGTTTCGTACCTACGGTACGATAAAATAATTTCACAGACGGTTTTACCCATTTTTAATCCCTGCGGGATTATTTCAAGAATACCATTGCTTTTTATTTTAACAAACATTTATATTTTAATTCATAATAATTATAGGGATTTAGCGTCTATAAGTGTTATAATAAGGGATGTTAATAATGTTCATTTTATATATTTTTAAATTAAAGTGAAATAATTGTAACATTTTATCAACATAGCACGTATATATAAGTACACGACAAAATTTAGTATTCATCTTGCCTGTCGGCAGACAGGTTAAAAACAGTAGAAATTACATGAGACAACTTAAAATTACAAAACAGGTAACTAACCGCGAAACAGCATCATTAGATAAATATTTACAAGAAATAGGTAAAGTTGATTTAATTACTGCTGACATGGAGGTGGAATTGGCTCAACGTATTAAAGCTGGAGATCAAGTGGCTTTAGAGCGTTTGACCAAGGCTAACTTACGTTTCGTAGTGTCAGTTGCCAAGCAGTACCAAAATCAGGGTTTAACCTTACCAGATTTAATTAATGAAGGTAACTTAGGTTTAATAAAAGCTGCTAAGCGTTTTGATGAAACCAGAGGTTTTAAGTTTATTTCTTACGCGGTATGGTGGATTAGACAATCTATTTTGCAAGCTTTAGCCGAGCAATCTAGAATTGTACGTTTACCTTTAAATAAAATTGGTTCTATTAATAAAATTAATAAAACCTATGCCCGTTTAGAGCAAGATAATGAAAGACCCCCTTCTGCAGAAGAAATTGCAAAGGAATTGGATATGACCATTAATGATGTAAAAGAATCATTAAAAAACGCAGGTCGTCACGTATCTATGGATGCTCCTTTAATTCAAGGTGAAGATTCCAATTTGTATGATGTATTGCGTTCTGGTGAGTCTCCAAATCCTGATAAAAGTTTATTACACGAGTCTTTAAAAGTAGAAATTGAACGTGCACTAGAAACATTAACTCCTAGAGAAGCTGATGTTGTTGCTTTATATTTTGGTTTAGGTGAAGCTCAACCAATGACTTTAGAAGAAATTGGTGAAACTTTCGATTTAACTCGCGAGAGAGTTCGTCAAATCAAAGAAAAAGCAATTAGAAGGTTAAAACATACTTCAAGAAGTAAAATTTTAAGAACATATTTAGGGTAATAGTTTTACTCTAAAATGCAGCATAGAAAACGCTTAACATATTTGTTAGGCGTTTTTTTTGTTTAACTCTTTATGACTCAATTTTACTTTGAATTTCTATATTCCATTCATAAAAAAACTAATCACTAACCACTAACTACTAAAGTCTATTTCATACTTTTGTAAAAAACAGATAACCATGAGTCATTTAATTGCTCCTTCCATTTTAGCGGCCGATTTTGCCAATTTACAACGCGATGTAGAAATGATTAACCAAAGTGAGGCCGATTGGTTTCATATTGACGTCATGGACGGTATGTTTGTCCCCAATATTTCCTTTGGTATTCCAGTAATAAAAGCCATTAAAAAACATGCTAAAAAGCCAATGGATGTACATTTAATGATTGTAGATCCTGACCGCTATATCAAAGACTTTAAAAATGCTGGTGCGGATATTCTAACCGTACATTATGAAACTTGTAATCATCTACACAGAACAATACAAGCTATAAAAGCCGAAGGAATGCAAGCGGGCGTGGTGCTTAATCCACATACACCAATTGCCGTTCTGGAAGATATCATATTGGATTTAGATTTGGTGCTATTAATGAGCGTTAATCCCGGATTTGGTGGACAATCTTTTATTGAAAATACCTATAAAAAAGTAATACAACTTAAAGATTTAATTGAAAAATCAGGCTCAAAAGCATTGATTGAAATTGATGGTGGTGTAAACGATAAAAATGCACCAAAATTAATTGCCGCTGGTGCCGATGTATTGGTTGCAGGGAGTTTTGTTTTTAAGAGTGAGAATCCTTCGGAGACTATTGCAGGGTTGAAGAAAAGCTAGAAATGAAGCCCAATATATTTACTTATTTTTTATTGTTGGCAATTGTTCTTATATCATGTGCGAAAAATTCAGCTCAAGATAGAGAGGCTAAAATTAATAAACCAAATGCTAAAATTATAGATTATAGAATACCAGATACGGTTTTTTCCAATGAAAATATAGTAGGTGAAGTCATTTATGGTTATGACTTAGATGGATTAAAAAAATCTGAAATTGATAAAAGATATACATTTTTTTATATCACAACGGAAACGGATATTAGCGATTTGGATTCTATAAAAGCATCAAATCACAAAATCTTTTTAGATACTACCGGAAGTGGGTTGTTCAATTATAAAATTAATTTTGAGGGACAGGGAAATATTGTATTTAATGGTGTAATTGAAGACATAGTATTTTTAAAAAAAATTAATTCACATGGGAAGATAGAGATATTAGAAATTAAAACATATGTTTCAAAAGATATTTATGTAAAAGATTCTATACAGCTAAATTAAAATGTTCGCTTTTGACTGCTGATTTTTTAGCTGTCTACTGCCACTACCTACTGTACACTTATTTTAATATCCCTCACATTCAACTGCAAAGAAGTATTCCCATTCCATGTGTTTTCATCTATGGTATAGACAATGTCAAAAGATTTTCCATTAGATATTTCATCATATCGTTTGCCTAAATTAAATCCAATACCATTAAATTTTATACCATCTTCTGATTCGACACTCAATTTTAAATGATCTTCATCTGCACCTACTTTTCTTGAATAACCTGTGTCTTTTACATTTAAACTCATAAAAACAGGTCGCATATTACGAGGGCCAAAAGGAGCAAATTGCTGTAAAATTCTATAAAATTTTGGGGTGATAGCGGATAGATCAAGTTCTAAATCAATTTTAATTTCAGGTTGCAATAATTCTGGTGGTATGCTATCCTTTACTACTTCCTCAAATTTTTCTTTGAAATCATGATAATTTTCTTCCAATAAGGTGAGTCCTGCCGCATATTTATGACCACCAAATTGTTCAATATGTTCAGCACACGCTTCCAATGCATTGTACACATCAAACCCACTTACGGATCGGGCAGAGGCTGCCAATTTATCGCCACTTTTGGTAAAAACCAATGTTGGCCGGTAATAGGTTTCTGTTAAACGTGAGGCCACAATTCCAATAACACCTTTATGCCAATCTTCTTGATAAACTACCGAAGAAAAATGTTCAGTTTCTTTATTGTCTTCAATTTGCTGTAAAGCTTCAATAGTAATTAATTTATCTAAATCGCGACGGTCGTTATTAAACACTTCAATTCCTGCCGCCATTGTTTTGGCATTATCAAAATCTTCTTCTGTTAATAGTTCAACAGCGTAATTGCCATGTTTCATTCTTCCTGCTGCGTTTATTCTAGGAGCAATAATAAACACAACATCTGTTATGGTTAGAATTTCTTTTTTTAACTGATGTATTATCGCTTTGATGCCATTTCTGGGATTGGTATTAATCTGTTCTAATCCAAAATAAGCAAGTGTTCTGTTTTCGCCAGTTATTGGGACAATATCCGCAGCAATTGCGGTAGCTACTAAATCCAAATAGGGTTTTAAGTCGTCAATAGTTTGATTTCGTTTTGAAGCTAAAGCTTGAACCAATTTAAAGCCTACACCACAACCACATAATTCGTCGTAAGGGTAATTACAATCGTCTCTTTTTGGGTCTAAAATAGCAACCGCTTTTGGAAGTTCTGCACCAGGTCTATGATGGTCACAAATAATAAAATCAATCCCTTTTTTACTGGCATAATCAACTTTATCAATGGCTTTAATACCACAATCCAGAGCAATAATTAGACTAAAATTATTATCATCTGCAAAGTCTATTCCCTGTAAAGAAACACCGTAACCTTCGGCATATCTATCGGGAATGTACGTGGCAACATTCGGATAATAACTTTTTAAATAGGAGGAAACCAGTGAAACAGCAGTTGTTCCGTCAACATCATAATCACCAAAAATTAATATGTTTTCATTGTTGGTTATGGCATTTTCTATACGACTGACCGCTTTTTGCATGTCTTGCATTAAAAAAGGGTCATGCAAACCAGATAAATCAGGTCTAAAAAAAGTTTTAGCCTCTTCAAAGGTTTCAATACCGCGTTGCACCAATAGTGTAGCTAAATTTGCTTCTATATCTAATGATTTTGCCAACTGGCTAATTTTTTCTGAAGATGGTAAAGGTTTTAGCGTCCAACGCATAAAATCTAGTTTATGTAATTAAATATGTTTTCCTTTTTCCCATCCATATTTTCCCAAATATTGGTTGCCACTGTCAACAGCATCTTCTTCAATTGACGTACCCATAGAATCATTCCATCTATTTAGGTATCCAAAAAGAGAGATAACACCAAGCATTTCCACAATTTCACCTTCATCCCAATATTCATACAACCTTTTTTTGATTTCCTCGTTCACGGCATTTGGTACTTGACTTGCGGCCAATGAAAAATCAAGAGCGGCACGTTCGGCTTCATCAAATGCTGGATGTGTTCTATATTCCCAAATATTATCTAATTGCTCTTGCTCAGCACCATAACGTTCAGCTGCTCTTATGGCATGTGCTTGACAATATCTGCAACCTGTAGCATTACTGCTTACCCAAGCAATCAATCGTTTTAAAGCAGAAGTGACCCTACCTTCATTTGCCATAACCGCTTTATTTAAATTGATAAAGGCTTTACTAATTGCGGGTCTGCGTTGCATGGTTAAAACTGAATTAGGACAAAATCCTAAGGTTTCATTAAAAAATTCAGCTAATTTTTTGGTTTCTATATCGTGTTCTGATGAGAGTGGACTAACTAATGGCATTCATTAAGGTTTAAAAAATTTGATTTCTAAAGTACAATAAATACTAAGAACTTGATATTATTTTTAGTAAATTTATTCTTTTATAAATTTGATTTTATGCAATTGATACTAAGACCTTACGAATTAAAACTTGAACATACTTTTCGAATTTCTAGAGAAGCTAGAGATATACAAGAAAGTTTAGTGGTTGAGCTTAAAGATGGAGAATTTTCTGGCTATGGAGAAGCTACTGCTAACCCATACTATGGAGCTACTATTGATAAAATGTCTTCTGATCTAACAACTCTAGAGCCATTAATCAAAGCAAATAAGGAATTAGAGCCTGCTAGATTTTGGCAAATTATGTATCCAAAACTTAAAGATAATATGTTCGCTTTGTGTGCATTAGATTTGGCGTTTAACGATTTATATGCACGCAAAAAAGGAATGAAACTTTATGAATACTGGGGGCTTGATATTAACAATAACCCTATAACTGATTATACCATAGGAATTGATACCATAGAGAAAATGGTATCTAAACTAAAAGAAAAGCCTTGGCCGTTATACAAAATAAAATTAGGTACCAAAGAGGATATTACCATTATAAAAGAATTGAGAAAACATACCGACGCTGTTTTTAGAGTCGATGCCAATTGTGGTTGGGGTGTTGACGAAACTTTGAAAAATGCGGTAGAACTTCAAAGGCTGAATGTCGAATTTATTGAACAGCCTTTACGAGCAGACGATTGGAACGGACATAAAGAAGTATTTTTAAGATCTGTTCTGCCCATTATTGCAGACGAAAGCTGTATGGTAGAAGCAGACGTTATGAAATGTCATAACCATTTTCATGGGGTAAATGTAAAATTGACCAAATGCGGAGGTTTGACCCCTGCAAAGCGTATGCTAGAAAAAGCTAGAAGAATGGATATGAAAACCATGGTAGGTTGTATGACGGAATCTTCTGTAGGAATCTCGGCAATTGCCCATTTATTGCCTTTGCTAGATTATGTTGACATGGACGGAGCTCTATTGATTTCAAACGATACAGCTGAAGGCGTTATCATTGAAAACGGTATTATTAAGTACAGTTCGTTGAACGGTACTGGCGTTAAATTAATCCGTTAATGATTGTAGAGAATTTTCCAGGCAGAACCATTTCCATTAAAGGCAAAAAATATCTTTATTTTGGTGGTACAGCTTATCTAGGGTTGGCAACACATCCTGAGTTTCAAAGTATCTTAATGAAATCCATTCAGAAATGGGGAACATTTTATGGTAGCTCTCGCAATTCAAATATAAAATTGGCTATTTATAATCAATTTGAAGATTTTTTTGCACAACAAATAGGAGCAGAGGCTTCGTTAACAGTTTCTTCAGGTACCCTTGCAGGTAGGTTAGTTGTTGATTTTTTGGCAAAGTCAAATCCTGCTTTTTTTCATTATCCTAAAACGCATCCCGCTATTTTGGCTAAAGAAAGTTTACCTTTATTTGTAAATAACAGACTACATTCACAATTAATTAATAATACATCAGAAGAAATCGTAATTACTGTTGATGCAATTCTAGGATCGGAAGTGGAACCTGTATCTTTTGATTTTTTAGATACAATTTCTGCATCTAAAAAAATAACCTTGGTGGTTGATGAATCGCATAGCTTGGGGATTGTAGGTAAAGAAGGACAAGGTATTTTTAATGATGTTAATCATAAAAATATTAAAAGAAAAATTATGGTTTCTTCATTAGGTAAGGCCTTAAGTTTATCGGGAGGTATTATTGCATGTGATCAACAATTTATCGATGCACTAAAAGAGGAATCAACTTTTGTGTCTTCTTCTGCGGCAAATCCTGCTTATTTAGAAGCCTATTGTAAGGGCGAACAGATTTATCAGTCTCAAAAGGAGAAATTAAGTAGTAATTTAAATTTTATTGAAGAGAAGTTGCATCAAAATGAGACCATTAAATTCAATAAAAATTATCCAGTAATTTATAGTAAAGACGATCATATTTATGATAAATTATTTGAGGAAAATATTATCATTACTAATTTTAAATATCCTACATATAAAAAAATGATGAATAGGATTGTGATAACAGCAAATCATAAACAAGAGGATTTAGAAAAACTAGTACAAACTTTAAACAAAAAATTATGACAAATACAGTAAAAACAACTTGGAAGAGCAATATGCAATTCGAATCTACCAACCCTAGTGGATTAAACTTAATGATCGACGCAGGTGCTGAAGATGGTGGAGAAGGTAAGGGGTATAGACCAAAAGCTTTAATGCTTTCAGCTTTGGCAGGATGCTCTGGACTGGATGTAGTTTCACTATTAAAGAAAATGAGAGCTGAAGTTGATGAATTTACCATGGATGTGGAAGCCAATTTAACGGATGAGCATCCTAAATATTACGATAAAGTTAAAGTAACGTACAACTTCTACGGCTCGGGTTTTAAAAAAGATAAAATCGAAAAGGCGGTAAGTTTATCCGTTGAAAAATATTGCGGTGTAATGGAAATGTTTAGGCAGTTTGCTGAGGTTACAACTGAGATAAAATATTTTGAAAAATAATTTACCTAAAACTCTTTTATGAAATTCACTCTTAAACATTCATTTTTGTTATTTTGTTTTGCCTTATTTTTAACATTGTCGAAGTCTTTATCAGCACAAAAAATTATTACTGGTGCAGATCAAACGGAAAAGTATTTTCCTTATTTAAAAGGAAAACGGGTCGCAATTATGGCTAATCCCACAAGTATTATCGGGAATAAGCATTTGGTAGATAGTCTTCAAAACGCGGGAATTGAAATTGTAAAAGTTTTTGGGCCTGAGCATGGCTTTAGAGGAAATGTAGGGGCGGGTGTTCATGTAAAAGATGAAATAGATAGTAAAACGGGTATCCCGATAGTTTCTTTATATGGCTCCAAACGAAAGCCTTCAACCGAGGATATGGAAAATGTGGACGTTCTGATTTATGATTTACAAGATGTTGGAGTTCGATTTTATACCAATATTAATGCATTGGCTCGTCTTATGGAAGTTTGTTATGAAAACGATAAGGAGATGCTAATTTTAGATAGACCAAATCCAAATGGCTATTTAATTGATGGACCTGTATTAGATATGAAATACAAATCGGGCATTGGTATGTTTCCTTTACCGATGTCGCATGGATTAACAGTTGGGGAGTTTGCTCAAATGGCGAATGGAGAAGGCTGGATCAAATCAGATGGGAAACCGGTGCAATGCAAGCTCAAAATAATACCCGTTGCCAATTATAATCATGATATGTCATATACGTTACCTGTATCACCTTCACCCAATCTAAACACACAACAAGCGGTACTTTTGTATCCGTCAACCTGTATGTTTGAGGGGACTTACATCAACCATGGTCGTGGTACGTATTTTCCTTTTACTGTTTTTGGAAGCCCTGCTTATAAAGGGATTTACGACTTTTCTTTTACACCTAAAAGCATAAAAGGCATGGCTTTGACCCCTATATTTATGGATGAAGTTTGTTATGGCATAGATTTACGAGATTATGATACAAATTTGTTAAGAAAAAGCAAACAAATTAACTTGCAATGGATTATGGAATTGTATAAAAACAGTCCCGAAAAAGAAAAGTTCTTTGATGGTAGCTTAAGTAACCAAATGAATAATATTGAAATTCAGATTGGTTCTGGTCTGTTTAGACAACAGATTATAGATGGTGTACCTGAATCCGAAATTCGTGCCAGTTGGGAACCTGGTTTAACAAATTATAAAAAAATGCGACAGCAATATTTATTGTACCCTTGAAAAAAAACCCAAAAGTAAAAACCCTCGGTAAATGCCGAGGGTTCTTTGTTATTATTAATTCAAATAAGTATCTTGGTTATTGATCCCACCAAACAGGAGCTACTGGAGGTTGTGCATTTGCCAATACATTAGCTTCATTTCGGTTAACTTCGGTTGAAGGATATTCTGCTCTTCTAAACCATTGACCGAAGTATTCATTGTCATCACTAGCTTCCTCAAATCTAATAGTGAGACCTCTAAATACATCTTCAGAAAAATCGTAACGTCTAAAATCAACAAAAGTTTCGGGATTTAAGAAGTTGTGAATGTATTTTTCTTTCATAATATGTTCTAACTTTAAATTTGTTTCTCCTACATTTATGGCTCCATCAGCCAGATAAGCAGAACCATCAACACCAAATGTAGACATACTAGCAGCTATTCCATCCATATATGCATTATAGGTCTCACTATTAGTACCAACGCTAGTTGTGGAACCACCATCGGCTAAAAATGCTGCTTCTGCCTTGATAAAAAGAGCTTCCGCATAACTTATTAGCATTAATGGTGAATCAATACTGGTGTAGTATCCACCAACGGCAAATCCAGTGTTAGGTGTAGAACCATCAGGAGCTTCATTTATTTTACCACTAACATAACCTTTCCAGTCTGGAGCACCGCCATTTTCAGCAAAACGAGGTAATCTTGGATCAATATCTATTCCGCTTTGGAAAGGAAAATAATCGCCATTCATAGAACTTACCAATTGACTGGCTATATCATTATGAGGGTTACCTGTATTTCTAGCTAATATTTCAGCTGAATAATAAGGATTAATATTCTTGTCATCATAATACATTTCAAAATCATCATCAACTGATTCAAAACCGTTAGCAATTGTACTTAAAACATCATCTGCTGAAGTTATACCTTTATTTACTAAATGTAATTGATAACGTGCTTTTATGGTATAGGCTGCCCTTAACCATTTTCCTATATCGCCACCATAAATTAAATCATCCCTTCCTAAGGTAAAACCAGAATTGTCAGGAGAAGATAATGCGGAAATTGCCCCATCCAGTAAAGAAAATATTTCAGTGTATATTTGCTCTTGTGTATCAAAACCAGGGAAATTGTTTGTTGGGCCTTCGGTAGCTTCAGAGTAGGGAATATTATCCCAAGTATCAGTAGCAATACCTAAATTGACTGCCGTTAAAATATCAGCAACAGCCCCATAATGGCTAGCTCCATTTGCATCAGCTTTTTCTTTAATAGCTTTTATATTAGGTAAAACATATAAATAGATTTGTGTCCACAAACCGCTGGCGGTAGTCTGACCAGCAGCACCTCCACCTTGAATAACGAAGTATTGAACGTAATTACCAAAACTTAGTTCAGCAGAACGTTGACCTTCCATAGTACTGTGAATTACAGGAGCCATTAAATCTTGCATTCTTAATTGATCCAATGTAGCTGTGTTGGAAGGAGTGTTAACGTCAAAATATTCATCACTACAACCAGTAAAAACTAGGGTAAGCAATGTTAAAATTATTGTTTCTTTTATAAATTTTTTCATCATTTTTCTTTTTTAAAATCCTATATTAATTCCAAAAGAATAACTCTCGGACAATGGAATATTTAAACCAGTAAATCCATAGACATTACTGCCTGCACTATATTGATTTCCTTCAGGATCGTATCCGTCGTAAGGTGTCCAAACCAAAATGTTATTTGCACTCGCAGACACTCCTAATCTTTCAATATTTAATTTTTCCATAAAATTAGCCTTAATATCATAAGTCAAACCAATACTCCTTAATTTAACCCAAGAAGCATCCTGAACTAAAATTTCTGAAGCTCGATTATAATCTGTTGAACTTCTATAATAGTTTTGATCTATAAACGCCTCGGTGGTATTAGTAGTAAATCCACCGTTACCGTCATCCATTACACCCTCTAATACTGTCGTAGCATCCCTAAATTCGACACTTTTCAATATACCATTTCTTATAGAGTTTCTTCTGCCAGCATCATAAATATCGCCTCCCTTTTTATATTCTAATAAGAAGTTAAACCCTAAACCTTTCCAATTGAAATTACTGCCAACGGAAGATATGAAATCTGGAAATGCGTTACCTACTTTTTGTCTCTCCGAAAAATCTATTTCAGGATAGCCATTAGCATCAATATAGCGTTGCCCGTTTTCATAACGCCATTTCCAGCCATATAACGAACCCATTTTATCTCCTGCTCTAATTTCTGATGTAACACCTGCAAAACCTGCATCAGCAAATATTATACTTTCTATATCATCAGGAATTTCAAGTACTTTTCCTTCACTAGTTGACCAGTTGACAAATAATTCCCAACTAAAATCTTCTTGTTTTATAATATCAGCACTAATCAAAAGTTCATGACCAGAAACTTCAAAATCACCCGCATTTCTAATAATACCTGAATTTCCAGAAGAATAGGCGGTACCTACTGTAAAAATTTGATCTTTAACCCTTGTTTTGTAGTAAGCATAGTCTAGTCTGAAACGATTTTTTAAAAACCTTAAATCTGCACCAATTTCTGTAGATTGATTTTTCTCGGGCTTTATATTTATATCACCTAATAAGGTTCCTCTACGATAACCACCAGAACCTCCAAAAGGAAAATCTCCATCAACTACAAAATATTGTCCTACTTGCCCAAATAAAGGACCTTTGCCCACTTCTGCCCAAGAGGCTCTTAATTTACCAAAGGTAAACACATCATTGTCACCAAATAGGTCAGAAACATCATAGGCTAAACTAACAGAAGGATAGAAGAAAGATCGATTCTCTTTTGGGAGTGTTGATAACCAGTCATTTCTGCCAGTTAAAGTTAAAAATAACTTATCCATATAACTTAATTTTAACTCACCGAATACACCCATATTTCGCAATTGAGTTACATTATTATCTGCAAAAGTGTTAATTGTATTTCCCAATTCATTTATACCAGGGACATTTAATGTTTCACCCCTAATTTCTTCATATTTCCGCTTAGTATCAGATATTTGATGACCTAAAGTTAAATCAGTTGAAAAATCATCTGACCAATCTTTGGTTAGGGCAACTAACAAATTAGATTCTAAAGCAGTGAAATTGATATTCTGATTTACAATAAAACCTCCAACTTGGGTACCAACATCTAGGTCTGGCGGCACAAATCTGTTTCGTTGATCAGAATAATTATCTACTTGGGCCGAATATGTAACTTTAACCCACTCTTTTGGAGACCAATTGAAAATTGTATTTCCTACCCAACGATTTACATCGTCTTTTAAACTACTTTTCTCCATAAAGTAACGAGGGTTATCTATGATGCCGAAAGAATAATTTCTCTGTGTACCATCAGGATTTTCAAAATCATTAATTGGAAAAGTCCCTGACCAATATGATAAAGAACTCATAACTGATTTATCACCCGAATTACCCCTAGCACCCCCTGATTTTGTATATGAAATCGAAGTGCTAATATTAAATTTATCACTAACAGCATAACCAGCTTTAAACCTAAAGTTTGTTTTATCATAGTTGGTGTTAGGTAATATTCCTTCTTCTTCATTACTTCCTAATGAAAAGAAATAATCAAGTTTTTCCCCAGCTCCACTTATATTCATATTGATTTGTGAATTTACGCCCGTTTTGAATAAATCATAAGGACTGTAAAACTGATCGTCAGATAAATCAACAATAGTACCATCATCTAAAGTATACGAATCATCAGTATATTTAGGACCCCAAGAGTAAAATGAAGTTGCATTTTGGACTCTATTGAATCCTGTATCGGAATCAGGATCATATAATGTTCTAGGAGCACCACTAAACCCTTCTCTATATGTAGTCTGTAATTCAGGTACTTTATTCACATTTCTAAATGTGGTTGAAGCGGTTATATTAATTTTAGCTTTGCCTTGTTTACCCTTTTTTGTAGTGATAACAATTGCACCATTAGAAGCTCTTACACCATATAAAGCAGTCGCTGCAGCACCTTTAAGCACGTTATAACTTTCTATATCTTCTGGGTTGATATCACCTGCTCTGTTAGAAAATCCAAATTGTTCAGAGCTACTTGGTGAGTTAGATCCTGCACTTGGTGAAACATTTCCTGAAAAAGTATCATTATTTAAGGCAATACCATCTACAATAATTAAAGGCTGATTACTTCTATCAGGATTTACCGAAGTAATACCTCTAATTAAAATGTCAACACCACCACCGGAAGAACCAGATGTTCTATTAATCTGTACACCTGCAACGCGACCCTGCAAAGCTTCAACCGCATTCGCTTGACCGGCTAGATTTAAATCGTCAGCTTTTACTTGTGTTACAGAGTACCCTAAAGATTTTTGTTTCTTTTCAACCCCAAATGCCGTTACCACCACTTCATCTAAAGCTGCAGCGTCTTCTTCAAGACTTACGTTTAAAGTTGAGCCTGTTATTGGCAGTTCTTTGGTTTTAAAACCTAAATAGGAAAAAACCAATACATCACCTTCCGATGCTGATAACTGATATTTTCCATCAAAATCAGTTGAAGTTCCTGTTGTTGTACCTTTTACCTGAATATTTACACTGGGCAGAGCCATTCCGTTTGCATCGGTAACCGTACCACTTACAGTGATGGTTTGTGCAAATAAAAATGAACATGTTGCTGTAAAAAAGACAAGAAAAGAAAATGTGATTTTTTTTCTCATAAGTAAATAATTTGTGTTAGTAAGAGGTAAAGCTATAAAAAAAATTGCAATATTTTGCGTTTTTATTTTTGTTTTTGCGTTTTTTTTCGGAATTTAACATTCTCTAATGTAAAAATTAGTAATATTTATAAGGAAACTAGAATTATTTCGTCAAATAAATAATACCGACCTAAAATGTTAAAACTAGAAAGACATCAATTAATTCTGAATAAACTTAAAATCAATAGAAAAGTATTGTCAGCTATTTTAAGTAACGAATTAAAAGTCTCCGAAGACACTATAAGAAGAGATTTAAAAGAATTAGAAGCCCAACAGCTATTATATAAGGTGCATGGGGGAGCACTATCTATTGAAAATAAAATTCCCAGTTACGATGAGCGAAGTGTTTCAGATCTTGATAAGAAGAGACAAATAGCTAAAAAAGCAGTTCAATTGATTCATAATGGGCAAGTTATTATAATGACGGGAAGTTCCACTAATTTAGAATTAGCGAAATTAATTCCTCCTTCAATAAATGCGACTATTTTTACTTACAGTTTACCAATTGCGTTACAATTAACGCACCACCCTAAAATTGAGGTTATTTTTATTGGTGGTAAATTGAACAAATCTGCTCAAGTAACGGTTGGTATTGATGTTATGAATTCAATATCTAAACTAAGAGCCGATATTTGTTTTATGGGTACGGATGCCCTAAATTTAGAAAGGGGAATGACGGAATCTGATTGGGAAGTTGCTCACATTAAAAAAGGAATGATTGAGTCTTCAGATTATATTGTGTCAATGTGCATCAGTACTAAAATAATGGAATCAAGGAGGTATGCTGTAGTTCCGGTTGAAAATATAGATGTTGTTATTACCGATGATGCAACAGACCAATCTATATTTAAACAATTTAAAGGAAGAGGTATAGTTGTGATGTAGAAGATTGGTGTTAAGGCGACTGCCAACTTAATACCTAATCATTCAACTTTAGCACAGACATAAACGCTTCTTGCGGTATTTCAACATTACCAACTTGCCGCATACGTTTTTTACCTTTTTTCTGTTTTTCTAACAGTTTTCGTTTACGAGAAATATCACCACCATAACACTTGGCAGTAACATCTTTACGGAGGGCTTTTATTGTTTCTCTAGAAATTATTTTTGCACCTATAGCTGCTTGTATCGGTATGTCAAATTGTTGTCTTGGAATGAGTTGCCTTAACTTTTCACACATTTTTTTACCTATGGAATAGGCATTGTCGGCATGTAATAATGCGGAAAGGGCATCGACAGGTTGTGCATTGAGTAAAATATCAACTTTAACTAATTTAGAAGCCCGCATTCCAATAGGGTGATAATCAAAAGAGGCATAACCTTTGGAAACGGTTTTTAATCTGTCGTAAAAATCGAAAACAATTTCAGCCAAAGGCATATCAAAATTGAGTTCCACACGTTCTGTGGTTAAATAGGTTTGATTGGTAATTTCGCCACGTTTTTCTATACAAAGTGACATTACATTGCCTACAAAGTCCGATTTTGTAATTACCGAAGCTTTTATATAAGGTTCTTCAACTCTATTCAGTTTTGATGGATCTGGTAAATCCGTCGGATTGTTAACCAGAATCATAGTGTCTGGTTCTTTATTTGTGTAGGCATGGTACGATACGTTGGGTACAGTAGTAATTACCGTCATATCAAACTCACGTTCTAAACGTTCTTGAATAATTTCAAGGTGTAACATTCCTAAAAACCCGCACCTGAATCCGAAACCTAATGCTGCGGAACTTTCTGGAGTAAAAACGAGTGAAGCATCGTTCAGTTGTAATTTTTCCATAGAATTTCTAAGTTCTTCATAATCTTCGGTATCTACAGGATAAATTCCTGCAAAAACCATAGGTTTTACATCTTCAAAACCTTCAATGGCATTGGTGGTTGGGTTTTTAGCATCAGTTATGGTATCACCTACTTTAACTTCTTTGGCTTCTTTTATGCCTGTAATCAAATAGCCAACATCACCAGCTTTTATTTCGTTTTTTACAGCTTGTTTTAATTTTAAAGTGCCTACTTCATCGGCAAAATATGTTTTTCCTGTGGCAATAAATTTTATATGTTGTCCTTTTTTTATGGTGCCGTTAATCACTCTAAAATAGGTTTCTACGCCACGAAAAGGATTATAAACGGAATCAAAAATCAACGCCTGTAAGGGTTCGTCAGCATTGCCTTTTGGAGCAGGTACTCTATGGATAATGGCTTCCAAAATAGCTTCAATTCCCAACCCTGTTTTTGCACTAGCGGGAATCACATCTTCAGGATTACAACCAATTAAATCTACAATATCATCGGTAACCTCTTCAGGATTTGCACTTGGTAAATCTACCTTGTTCAGTACAGGAATTATCTCCAAATCATTCTCCAATGCCAAATATAGGTTTGAAATAGTCTGTGCCTGAATACTTTGTGCGGCATCAACAATTAGTAAAGCCCCTTCACAGGCAGCAATAGAGCGTGAAACTTCGTAAGAAAAATCTACATGGCCAGGTGTATCGATAAGATTCAACGTATATTTTTCGCCTTCATACATATAATCCATCTGTATAGCGTGGCTTTTAATGGTAATGCCACGTTCACGTTCCAGATCCATATTATCTAACAACTGATCTTGTTTTTCACGATCGGTTATGGTACCGGTAAATTCCAATAATCTATCCGCCAAGGTACTTTTACCATGGTCAATATGGGCGATAATACAAAAGTTACGGATGTTTTTCATTCAGTCCTAAAAATAAGAGAGCAAAGATACTGTTTTTAATATTATTCTCAATTACGATTTTTCCTTTAAAAATTGTAAATTTGAATACCGTTTTATTAAGCTACTATGGAATTTAAAAGACTAAGACCACGGAAACAACCCAATCAAAAAAGAGCAATGTTATTGATTATATTATTGCTTTTGGTAATCCTCTTATGGCTAAATGCCGATAGATTGGTAGCAAGTCTTTTTAATAATTAATTTTATGAAGATATTAATTACCGGAGCAACAGGGTTAATAGGACATGAAATTGTAAAACTTTGTGAAACGAAACGTTACTTTGTCCATTATTTGACCACAAGCAAAGATAAAATTGAAAATACTGCTTATAAAAAAGGATTTTACTGGAATCCGAAATCTCAAGAAATTGACGTTAACTGTTTGAAGGGTGTAGATGCTATCATTAACTTGGCAGGAGCTTCCATTTCCAAACGGTGGACGGAAAAACAGAAAAAAATAATACTTAGCAGTAGAATTGATACCGTTAAATTATTGTACAAGTTACTTTCTGAAAATGAGCATAAAGTAACCCATTTTTCTTCGGCATCGGCTTTGGGTATTTATCCTTCTTCATTAGATAAAAAATATTCTGAGAAGGATGATGCCATAATAAACGATTCCTTTTTAGGCGAAGTGGTAAAAAAGTGGGAAGATGAGGTTGATACCATTGAGGGTTTAGGTATTACCGTATCAAAGTTACGGACAGGTATTGTACTTTCAGAAAAAGGAGGTGCCTTAGAGCAAATGTCAAAACCTATAAAATTTTATGTTGGAGCACCTTTGGGTAGCGGAAAACAAATCCAATCATGGATTCATGTTACCGATATGGCCAAAATGTACTTATTTGCCATAGAACATAATCTTGACGGTATTTTTAATGCAGCGGCATCTAACCCCGTTTCAAATCAAATGCTTACCGAAGCTATTGCCAAACAATTAAATAAACCCATTTGGTTACCCAATATTCCTGCATTTATGTTGAAACTAGTATTGGGGGAAATGTCAGCTATCGTGCTGGATAGTCAATACTTATTGAATGATAAAATAAAAGACCAAGGATTTCAATTTCAGTACGATTGGATCGATGATCCTTTGGAAGATTGCTTATAACCTTTTTTGTTTCAATTCAACAATACTTTATCAATTATCAAATATTCATTTTTGACATCTTTTCATTGTGATATTGTAAGCTTATGTTTTTTATTTCGACTATTATGCAACTACTAACATAAAAATTTATCAAAAATGAAAAAACTAACACTTTACCTATTACTAGGCACATTTTTACTTTCTTCATGTGTAAATTATGGGACTTTAGATGATATTTTACATGGAGGTAATTCCAATAACGGTAAAACAGACTATTTTGCGGTTGCCAACCGTGGAGATGGAACGGTAACTATTTACGATGCCGACACTCAGGAACAATATACCAAGATTACCCTCGAAGATGAAAATGCCGCACCTACTTATGTGGTTTACAGTACAAAGCAAGACAGGCTATATGTAGCTGACTTTAACAATTCAAAAATAAATGTTTACAATACATCTGATTTTTCAAAGGTTGGGGAATATCCAGCAGGTAATGGAGCGTTCCACATGTGGTTGAATAATTTTTCCAATCAACTTTGGGTGAACAACATCGTTGACAAAACTACTTCTGTAATCAGCTTAAGAAATGGTAGGACTTTAGCAACTTTGTCACTTCCTGATAATATCAATTTTGCCGAAGATGCGGCACAACATGATGTAACCATTTCACCAAACGGAGCTTTTGCCTATGTTAGCGTTTTTTCACAAACAGGTACAAATTATGTTTTACATTACAATACACATAGTTTAAAACTTATGAATTATATTGAGGTTGGTGGAGACCCACATTTGGTATCGTCCCACAGGTTTTTGTATGTACTTTCTCAAGATGATTCTTCCATTAAAGAATATAAATATGCTAATTTACGTTCAACAAACAGAACAGGTTCATTGGCCAATGTACATGGTGTAACTTTAGGAAAGGATAACAATTTGTTTTTAACAAATATAGCGGACAAAAAAGTGGCTTCTTATAATTTGAGATCACAAGATGTAACTTCTGTTGCGGATGCCCCTGTTACGGATGGTGTTGCTCACAACATATCCTATAATTTTGACAAAGAAATTTTGGCGTTGACCCGCTCCGGAGGTTCAACAGTCGATTTTTTCAAAGTGGTTGAGGGAAATATCGAATATTTATCCTCTGATGTCTCGGGTGCCAACCCTTTTGGAATATTTTATGTTGATAGGTAGAGATTACTCATCAATAACTTAAATTAAAAATTTTAATAATCTGTTGTGCATTGTGGGTTTGTTTTGAGAAATTTTCCTTAAAAATGTACAACGGGTTATGTAATTACGTTTTATCTATCTTTCTTCGCACTTTGCCGTAAACAAATTTGTATCACCTTTTTTAACCTCGCTTTTCTTTTTGTTTATAGGATTAATTCTTGTAAAAGGGGTTAACTGCCCTTTGGTAGGATTATCATAGTAAGGAAAAAATTCATCCCCATAATTCAATATTTCGGAGAGCAACTCTTTATTCATGAATTCGTTTAAATAGGCCAAGTTTTCTTCGGTTTCTTTTACGGAATCAGGCTTTTTAGATGCGGGTTTGTCCCCACCAAAATATAGATTTCCATTTTTATAAGAGGCAGAAAATTCAGTTTCCGTAGTGTATTCTTCACGCAGACCAATGACAATAAAATCGTTATACTGTTCAGGGATTTTAAAAGAATAAACATCCAAAAGGTCTCCATATCCATAATCGCTTTTTGCAAAAGCTACATTTCTTAGCTGCGTAGTTGACTTATAAGTATACGGATGACTAAAGCAATTGGCCGCATCGTTAAACAAAGGTTGAAAAATATCGTTTGCTTTAGAATTTAGATTGACAAACGTGCTATTTTCTTCACAACTAAAATTCAATTGGGTACTATCTTTTAATGCTGCTAATTTTCGTCCATATAAATAGAATTTTGGGTTGGCTTCTGTTTTAAATTTTACTTCGTTGCCCACAATTTCCCATTTTCCTTTTAGGGCTCCGCCGAAATAAAAAGTGGCAAAAGTGTTATTTTCAAAAATAATTACTGACTGTCCACCTTGAGGGTCGTTGCTTGGCAATCTATATGAGCCCACAATGTCTTCCGGAGTTGGGTTTTGTGCCATGAGACTACATGATATTAGAAAAAAGAAATAGATTAATTTTTGCATATTGATTGGTTTGTGAGTTACGAAAGTAATAAAGCTATAACGACGAATATACTCTAAAGTTATATTCGTTAAGGACTGGTTTATATTTGTAGTGCATAACCCCGAAAGGGTTTAAAACCCTTTCGGGGTTGGCTACGAAATAGACTGGGTAAAAGAAAGACCTGACAGCTTTTTAAACCCTTTCGGGTTAATTAAAAAAACTTCTAATTCTCTGTAAACCATTATAATTCCCATAATGAGATAAAAAATGTTCATTATTCTTCACGATACTTCTCAAACCAAGCAACAATATGGTCAACTTTTGTAATGAGTTGGCTAGGGCGATTGACAATTAAATGATACGCCCCGGGAATTTCTACCAAGGCAGTTTCTATTTTTCGGATTTTTAAAGCATTGTACAATTGTTTGGCTTCCGAAAGTGGTGTGCGTCTATCTTCAGTACCTACCATAACCATGGTTGGTGTTTGTATATTTCCAACCAAAGAGATGGGCGAAAATTTCCAATAGGTTTCAAAATTTTCCCAGGGTTGCCCAGGGTAACGTGAGTCTGCATACCCATAATAATTATCAGCAGTTAGGGTTTTGCTAATCCAATTCATAACAGGTTTTATAACCGCCGCTGCCCTGAAACGATTGTTTTTACCTATCATCCAAGCTGTCATTATACCACCGGCACTTCCGCCTGTTACAAACAATTCGGTTGTGTCAATAATTCCTTTGGCAATTACGGCATCTACACCATCCATAACGTCGTCATAATCGTTTCCAGGATAGTTGTGATAGAGTAGGTTGCCAAATTTTTCACCATAACTAGTACTACCTCTTGGGTTGGGATAAAAAACTACATAACCTGCACTGGCATATAATTGCATTTCTGGTGAAAATCGATCACCATAATTAGAAATGGGTCCACCATGGTTTTCAACTAATAGCGGATACTTTTTGGAAGCATCAAAATTAGGAGGATACACAATCCATCCTTGAATATCATTACCATCAATGGTAGATTTATACCATATTTCTTCTACCTTCCCTAAGGTTCTGTAGGGTAAAATATCATCATTTAATTTAGATATTTTACGCGTTTTCCCTTTTTGTACAACCGCAATTTCAGAAGGATAATTCGGTGTTGTCTGTGTGAAAGCGATGGTACCATTTTCTGCTACGGAATAAGACCCACCACCATATGGTCTGCCAATGGCCGTGCCACCTAAATTATCGGCAATTATTGAAGTTTTTCCCGATAGGGTAGTGTAGCCAATTTTTGTATTGCCTTTATCGTCATATTGAAAATAGAGTCCTTTTCCGTCGTTACTCCATATTAAATCTGAAGGACTTCTATCTAAATTCATGGTAATTTGACGTTTGTTTGAGCCGTCAAGGTCCATCAAGTAAATATGATTTACCTGATACGTCTGTACCTTATCATCAAAACCTACGTAAGCAATTTGTTTGCCATTGGGAGAAATGGCCAAGTCTCCATCTGGCCCTTTTCTGTCAGTTAAAGCCACGGTTTTTCCTGAGGCGATATTAATATTGTAGATTTCAGAATTTCTAAAATCGTAATCCCAATCGTCAATTAAATTACCGCTAAAAAAGAGCGATTTCCCGTCTTTTGCCCAATGTGGACTGCCAAATTTATAGTTGCCAGATGAAATTTGATGAGCTGTGCCACCGTCAGCAGAGATTACAAAAAGATGTTTAAAACCAGGTTCTATATAACCCGAACCATCTGCTTCGTATTTAAAACGAGTTGTAACTCTTGGATGTTCCGCCCATTTTGCCCCTTCTGGCTTTTTAGGTGCTTTTACCAAGGTCGGTTGAGCTTCGGGTACAGTCATTAAAAAAGCAATGTGTTTTCCATTTGGCGACCAATTTAATCCACTTGGCGATTTTTCCAGTTGTGTTAATTTAGCCGTTTTACCTGTTGCCAACCAATACACAAAAATTTCTGACCCATTTTCTGTGCTACTTGTAAAGGCAATTCGTGTACCGTCAGGCGACCATTTTGGATTGGATTCGTTTACTTCATTGCTAGTTAACTTAACATGATTTGAACCATCAGCATTCATCATCCAAAGTCGAGATTGCTTTTTGTCATTCATAATATCAAATCCACTACGCTGATAAACTATGTGACTACCATCAGGTGAAATTTCTGGATTTACAGCCCATTCTAATTCAAAAACATCAAGATTTTGAAAGTGGGTTTTGGTTTGAGAAAAACAGATGGTGGAAATAAAAAGAAGGTAAATGATAAAATAACGAATCATAATACTAAATTTATGTGAGGTATAAATTTAGTGAAAGAAATTCAATTGTCAGTTCGAGTGTTTTTTGTGAAATGAAATGGAACAAAAAATGTATCGAGAACTAGTCAGATTCTCGATACATTTTCTTCTACGCTATCGCTTCGAAGAAAACACTCGAACCGACATTTTTAATTACCTTTTAATTTACTCTAAAATTTTTTTAACCCTACCCACTTTTCCATCGGTCAACATTACTTTTATACCATGTGGATGGGTAGCCGAATTTGTTAGAATTTTTTGTACAACACCTTCGGTTAACTTTCCAGAACGTTGGTCTTGTTTTAAGACAATGGCTACTTTTTGGCCTATATTGATATTTTTTCTAGTATTGCCAAGTGACATTTAAAATTTTTTAATTTTGAGATGCCAATAACCTATTATTTTCTTTACGATGCTTTAAGATTTTAATATACCTAATCGCTTCTTTAATTTCATAATCAGCATAAGCCTTTTGTGCCCATTCTATAGCCGTATCTAATTCTCCATTTATTTCATTAATAATGGCCATATTATAACATGCCCTTCCCGCAATTTTGCTATCACTATTAGAAACCTCTTCATTCCATAATTCGGCAGCACTATCCCATTTACCTGCAATTGCCCTACGGTTAGCAATTTCAAATTTGTCAGTGCCCTTTATAAAATAATCCCTTGAAACACGAACTCTTCGTGGAAGAATTCTTGCTCCGTAATTATATCCAATGTTGTTACTTCTTTCTAAAACAGCCTCTTTTCTACCAGCAATAGCTGCAATTGCTTTCGCAGGATTAATACCTTTTCCTGTAGAGGTTATGTTCTGGTTTGCCCTGTATTCATCAAGGATTAATTTATTTTGCGGATCATAAACTCTCCAGCCAGTTTTTAGCTTGGTATATATTGTAGCGTGGTGTTCAGGTACCGAAATTTCAACACCCAATGGGTTTTTGATTTTTTTCTGTACTGTTTTGTAGTCAATTTCAGAATCAGTGTCGAAAAACTCTAACACATATAAGGCATCTACACCGTTTTCGTCACAGATTTTCTTAACAGTTTCCCAAGAAAGTGTTGCAGGAAAAACTCCCGAACCTGGACTTCTTAAATTGGCATCTTCAATAATTTTAACTTCGTCAAAACTTTGATTTTTCCCTAATTTGTCAGATAACCCTAAAATAGCTCTGTGAGCCCCTTCTTTATCTAAATTTTTGCCTTCAGCAGATAATACTTTATCTAATTTGTCCAGTTCAGCATTATTATCTGAGGGTAAACTTCTATCTATAATACCAATTTTTTGATTGTGTTTAGGCATATACACGGGTGCGGGTTCAAGTACTCCCATGGTCATTTTATTGGTTGTAGCACAAGAACTCAGTACGAGTGCAAGTAATATTATTAAAATGGTCGATTTGCTAAGTAACTTCATAATAATAGTTTAGTTTAACCGTAGTAACGTTAATCTAACTATATTTATTACTTATTGCCTTATTTTTATTTTACATAAAAGTTGATTTACCATCTGATAATCAAAGAATTAATCATTTAACGGCTACCATAATGTGTGCCTTGTAATTTGGCAGATTGTTTGTAGAATTTTTAAAGAAATAAAGATTTAATTAGAAAAATTTTGAAGATTTTCTTTAAGTTTTATTAGACTACCATTAATAATTTGCCAAACTTCTTCAGCATCAACACCAAAGTAATTATGTGCAATAATATTTCTAAATCCTCTTACTTTTGACCATTCAATTTCTTTTTTGGACTCATTTAAAAATTTTTCCGAAAGTTTTTCAACCATCTCTCCTATAACAATAAAATTCATTAGCGTAGCGTCAAATGCAATGGTGTCTTCATAAAACTCATCAACAGTTTTAAACTTGCTTGAATATTGTTGAATTTTACTTATTGATTCAAGCATATTTAAAATATAATTAAAATCTCTATTTGAAATTTTATACATATTTTGCTTCTGTTAGAATTTGTTGTTTGAAAATTGAATTGATGTATTTTTCTCTACAGATGTCTACAGGCAAGTTAAATTTAGACTGAATCTCGCTTCTTAATTTTTGTTTTAGTGTATATAAGTCAGAGGTTTGGTCTTCAAATTCCACAATTAAATCAATATCACTATGCTCATTTTGTTCATCCCTTGCAATTGAGCCAAAAATTCCAATTTTAATTAAATGATATTCTTTCCTCAAACGGTCTTTATTTGCAGATAGATATTTTAGTATTTGATTTTTATCAATCATAAGCACGTTATCTACTCCAAATATACGATTTTATACTACGAATTCAACATCTTCCACAATTTGTCCTTTAATTCTGTTAAACCAGTTTGTGCAATAGCAGAAATAAATAAATGGTCAATATCTTTTGGAAGTTCTTTTTTAATTTCTGCCTTAAGCTCATCATCCAACATATCAGACTTCGAAATAGCTAATAGTCTTTCTTTATCCAACAATTCGGGATTGTGTTTTTTGAGTTCGTTCAGCAATATTTTATATTCTTCCCTAATATCATCAGAATCGGCGGGAATCATAAACAACAATGTAGAATTACGTTCAATATGGCGTAAAAACCGATGTCCCAATCCTTTTCCTTCAGCGGCTCCTTCTATAATTCCTGGAATATCAGCCATTACAAAACTTTGAAACTCACGATGTTCTACGATTCCTAAACTAGGTTTTAGGGTAGTAAAAGCATAATCGGCTATTTTAGGTTTTGCTGAGGTCAATACGGATAATAAAGTTGATTTACCAGCATTTGGAAAGCCAACCAGACCCACATCTGCCAGTAGCTTTAGCTCCAGTTGATACCAACCTTCTTGACCTTCAATTCCAGGTTGTGCGTAACGTGGTGTTTGATTTGTTGAAGATTTAAAATGCCAGTTACCTCTGCCGCCCATACCACCTTCCATCAATATTTTTTCTTGACCATCTTCGGTAATTTCAAAAATTATTTCTTGAGTTTCACCGTCTCGTATTACCGTACCCAATGGGACATCTATATAAACATCATCACCATCTTTACCAGTACTACGGCTTTTGCTACCATCACCACCATGTTCTGCCCTAAAATGTTTTTTGAATTTTAGGTGAACCAACGTCCACATATTTTTATTACCACGAATAATAATATGACCTCCGCGACCGCCATCACCACCGTCTGGACCACCTTTTTGGATGAATTTTTCGCGATGTAAATGCACAGAACCTTTACCTCCTTTACCAGAGGCAGTGTGTATTTTTATATAATCTACGAAATTGCCTTCTACCATGGGTTAAGTTATTAGCTTGTTGAGTTAAAAGTTATTAGTGCATATTGAAAAAATGAGAGAATGAAATAATAGTTTTAACCCTAATTTTTGATAATTTATAAAGTATCAAACACCTCACTAAGTCTAGTTGTAATTTCTTCAATACTACCAACTCCATTAACACCAAAATACTTGTTTTGTTTGGCGTAATACTCTTTTAGAATGGAAGTCTTGGTTTCATATTCGTTAAAACGATTTCTAATTTTTGATTCGTCTTGATCGTCAGGTCTGCCACTAGTTTCGCCACGTTTTAAAAGTCGGGCCACTAGTAAATCTTCTGGTACTTCTAAAGCTACCATTCCGTTTATGGATTGTTCTTTTTCTTCTAAAAACTCGTCCAATGCTTTGGCCTGTGATTCCGTTCTGGGAAAACCATCAAAGATAAATCCGTTGGCATCGGTATTTTTTTCTACTTCTGCTTTTAGCATATTTATGGTTACTTCATCAGGAACTAAATCGCCCTTATCCATGTATGATTTTGCCAATTTACCTAAATCCGTTTGGTTTTTGATATTATATCTGAATACATCTCCAGTAGAAATGTGTACCAAATTATACTTATCTTTTAATACTTCGGCTTGTGTTCCTTTTCCAGCACCTGGAGGGCCAAATAAAACAATGTTTGTCATGTTATGTGTTGTTAATTGGTAAATATCTGCAAGGTTTCTTCCTAAACCGTTATAATCAAGCCCATACCCTACAATAAAATTGTCCGGTATAGAGAGACCAATATAATCTATATGTAAAGCCTTACGGAATACATCTGGTTTAAAAAATAATGTTGCAATTTTTAATTGTTTGAGATTTTGATGCCTAAAGATATTATAAATTTCTGCAAGTGTTGTTCCGGTATCAATAATATCTTCTAAAATAATGACAGTTCTACCTTCTAAATTCTCGTTGAGTCCAACTAGCTGTTTAACGTTACCAGTTGAATTTGTACCATGGTACGATGCCAATTTTACAAAAGACATTTCACAATTACCTTTATAAGCTCTTAAAAAATCGGCAGCGAACATAAAAGAACCATTCAAAATTCCAATAAATACGGGAATATCATCTTTACAATCTTTTGCTACTAAAGCTGCCATTTTATCAATAGCTGCCTGTATTTTTTTGGCAGAAATATAAGGTTTAAAATAGTGGTTATGTAGCTTTATTTTAGTCATTTATATTATGGACTGCTGTGCAAGTTCAAGAATAAAAAAATCGTTTTGGGTTACTGAAAATTAATCAGCAAGCTCAAAACGATTTTTATCATATTGTATTTTATTTACTTTTTTTCACTTAGTTTTTTAGTGGTATCGTACATAATTGGTGAGGCAATAAACAATGATGAATACGTACCAACTCCAATACCCACAATCATGGCGAACATAAAGCCTTTAATAGAATCGCCACCAAATATGAAAATGGCCAATAATACCACTAAAGTAGTTGAAGATGTGTTTATCGTTCTTCCTAAAGTAGTACTCAACCCGCGATTTACAATTTTATAAAAAGACCACGAATGATGCTTACCGGTAAACTCCCTAATTCTATCAAATACAATTACTGTATCGTTTAAGGAGTATCCTACAACGGTCAACAATGCCGCAATAAAGGATTGGTCTATTTCCATATCAAATGGCAAAACTTTATAAAACAATGAAAAAATACCCAATACAATTAATACATCATGAAAAACGGCTACTACGGCTCCTAAACTAAATTGCCATTTTCTAAAACGTAACAAAATATATATAAATACCACAATTAACGAGCCCAGTACCGCCCAAATTGCTGCTTGTTTGATGTCGTCGGCAATGGTTGGCCCAACTTCAAAATATTTCATCAGACCAATTTTTTGATCCGTATCCGTACTGCTAATTTTAAAATTATCCAATGTAGTGCCATCCGGAAGGTAAGATTGTAAACCTTTAAACAACAATTCTTGTACCTCATCACCAACTTCAATCGAATTTTCATCTACTTTGTATTTAGTGGTAATTTTTAATTGATTAGCATCGCCATAGGTTTTTACTTCTGGGGCATCGCCAAAAACTTCTTTTAAAGAACTGGCAACTTCCGTAGAATTTGTCGGTTGGTCAAAACGAACGGTATAGGTTCTGCCCCCCGTAAAGTCAACACCATAATTTAATCCGTTGGTAGCTAAAGAAAAAATACTGACAATAAGTAAAGCACCCGATAAAATGTAGGCTATTTTACGCTTCTTTAAAAAGTCAATTCTAATATTTTGGAACCAGCCTTTGGTAATATTGGTGTTAAAGGTCATTTTGCGGTCGCGTTCAGTTGACCAATCTATCATCAATCTTGTGATAAAAATGGCGGTAATAAGCGAGGTGGCAATACCGATCATTAACGTAGTGGCAAAACCTCTAATGGGACCTGAGCCAAAAATGTATAAGATAATACCGGTTAAAAATGTAGTAATATTCGCATCGATAATAGCCGAATAAGCTCCTTCATAACTAAAGCCTTCTTTTACGGCTTCTTTAAGTACTTTGCCCTTGTCCAATGCTTCTTTTATACGCTCGTAAATAATTACGTTGGCATCCACGGACATACCAATGGTAATGATAATACCCGCAACACCAGGCAAGGTAAGCACTGCCCCAAACGCTATGAGAACCCCCATTATAAATAACATATTTATCGCTAGAGCAATATCGGCATAAATACCTGCTTTTCCATAGTAAAAGACCATCCATAAAAGCACAATACAAAGTGCTATTAAAAACGAATACGCACTATGTACAATAGATTCATGCCCCAAAGATGCACCAACTACGGAAGATTCTAAAATCTTAGCTGCCGCGGGCAGTTTGCCCGACTTCAAAGCATTGGCCAAATCTTGTGCTTCTTCAATTGTAAAATTACCTGAAATGGAAGTTCTACCATTAGGTATAGGTCCGTTTACGTTGGGTGCAGAATACACAAAGTCATCTAATACTACTGCCACAAATTTCCCAACGTTTTCCTCTGTCATTTTGGCCCATAATTTTGTACCTTTACTGTTCATGGTCATACTAACCTCAGGGTTTACGCCCAATTGGTCAAAAGTTTGACTTGCATCAGAAACGACATCGCCTTCAATAGGAGCAATATCTTGTCTGTTAGATTTTATGGCATATAAATTAATAACTTCTGTTTTGTCGATTGGTTTGGCATCCCATAAAAATTTGGCATAAACCATATTATTGGGCAGCAAAGCCCTAACCTCTGGCATGGCCAAGTATTTATTTACCGTAGCGGTATCTTTTACACTAGCAGAACCGATAACAGAACTCCTTTGGTTCTGGTTTTGTGGTATGCTTGGGAACATTACAGAAAATAAAGGACTAGCTGCTTTAGTGTCGACAGAATCTTGAACTTTACCCAATAAATCGTCTATTTGAGAGTCTTCAGATGCAATAGTATCTGTTACTTCTTCAGTTTTTTCTTCAACCTCAGCTTCTAAAATTTCTGCTAATTTAGTATTGGCTTGAATAAAAAAGTTGGCTGTTTCTGTATTGTCATAAGTTTCCCAGAATTGCAATTTGGCAGTACCGGTCAATAATTTTTTAACACGGTCAATATCTCTTGCACCGGGCAATTCTATCAATACTCTACCAGACTCACCAATACGCTGTATGTTAGGCGAGGTAACCCCAAAACGGTCAATTCTGTTTCTTAATACTTCAAAAGCTGTACCTATTGAGCCTTTAACTTCTTCTTGCAAAACCCCCTTAACCTCTTCATCGGTCATTTTAAAGTTAACCTTGTCTTTTAAAGACTTATTTCCAAAAATAGAAGGATTGCTTAATTTTACCGAGCCTTTGCTTTCAGCTTCAAATGCTTCAAAAAATAAATCTAAATACGTTTTGTCACTTCCAGTTTGAGCCGCAGTTGCATTTGCTAAAGCCTTATTGAATACAGGATTTTTGGAATCATCAGACAAACCCATCAATATATCTCTAACAGATACTTCTAATGTTGCATTTATACCACCTTTTAGGTCTAAACCAAGGTTTATGGCTTTGTCTTGAATTTCACTGTGGGTATAATTTGTGTATAAATAATTGGCTACAGGTACATTAGCTACCGAATCTAGATATGCTTCTTGTTTTAATACGTCACCGTTTGCAAATTCTTTTGCATCATTTTCAATTCTGTTATTAACCCATGTAAACGATAAATAATACACACAGATCAATCCAAATAAAATAGCAAAAGTTTTAATTAGTCCTTTGTTTTGCATCTACTTTCTATTTAAAATATCTTATTGGCACTTATTATTTTATGCCTTTTTTTAATTAACGTGCAAATATATAGTAACAAATGAGAATAGACAATTGTTTTTGAGTTTTTTATAATTGGTCTTGCTACAAAAAATTATTACTTTAGCCAATTAAATTCAAACCTAAATGAAACCACTTTCCGATATTGAAATTGCTCAAGCAACCGAAAAAAACCATATTAAAAACATAGCCGAAAAATTAAATATAGCTGAAAATGATTTAGAGCTATTCGGAAAATACAAAGCCAAATTGCCTTTACGCTTAATCGATGAGCAAAAAATTAAAAGCAATAATTTAGTATTGGTAACCGCTTTGACACCTACACCCGCAGGTGAAGGAAAAACTACGGTTTCAATTGGATTGACGGAAGGTTTAAATAAAATCGGGAAACAGGCTACGGTTGTATTGAGAGAGCCATCTTTAGGGCCGGTTTTCGGAATAAAAGGTGGTGCCGCGGGTGGTGGATACTCGCAAGTGGTACCGATGGAGGATATCAATTTGCATTTTACGGGTGATTTTAACGCCATTGAAAAAGCCAATAATTTATTGGCAGCTTTAATTGACAACAATTTACAGAGCAAGGTCAATAATTTAAACCTTGACCCTAGAACCATTGCTTGGAAGCGGGTTATGGATATGAACGATAGGGCATTACGGCAAATTACGATCGGATTGGGCGGTACAGCCAACGGAATTCCCAGAGAGGATGGCTTTAATATTACGCCAGCATCGGAAGTGATGGCCATACTTTGCATGGCAAAAGACATTGACGATCTAAAAGAGCGTTTGGGCAATATATTTGTCGGTTTTACTTTTGATAGAAAACCAATTTTTGCACGTGACCTAAAAGCTGAAAATGCAATGGCTATTTTGCTCAAGCATGCCTTAAAGCCGAATTTGGTGCAGACGTTAGAGAAAAATCCAGCTATTATTCACGGTGGGCCATTTGCCAATATTGCCCAAGGCACTAATAGTATTATCGCCACTAAAATGGGGCTCTCGTTATCCAATTATGTAGTTACCGAAGCTGGGTTTGGAGCTGACCTCGGGGCAGAGAAATTCTTAAATATTAAATGTGCTGCCGCAGGATTAAATCCTAAATGCGTTGTGCTGGTGGCTACAATCAGAGCATTACGCCATCACGGGGGTTCACCTAGCGAGGAATACAACACCCCAAGTGTTGATCGTGTGGAAAAAGGTTTTATAAATTTAGAAAAGCATATCGAAAATATTAGAAAATTCAATATTGAACCTGTGGTTGCAATTAATTCATTTACAAGTGATACCGAAGATGAAGTTAATTTAATAAAAAAGAAGTGTTCAGCATTAGGTGTACATGCCGTGGTTTCTAAAGGATGGGCAGAAGGTGGAAATGGTACGCAAGATTTAGCAAAGGCCGTTGTTGATGTTGTAGAAAATAAAGCGACTCAGTTTAAGCCTTTGTACGATTGGAAATTGCCTGTAAAAGAAAAGATTGAAAAAATTGCCAAAGAAATTTATGGTGCCGACGGTGTTGATTACGACAATAGAGCTAAATTAGATTTACGCAGGATTGAAACATTAGGATTTGGTAATTTTGCTATTTGTATGGCGAAAACCCAAAAATCTTTTTCCGACAATCAGAAATTGATTGGAAGGCCGCAAGGCTTTACGATTACGGTTCGTGAAATAGAAATTGCAGCAGGAGCCAAGTTTTTAATTCCTATATTAGGTAAAATGATGCGTATGCCTGGTTTACCTTCTAAACCAGCATCCGAAGAAATGTTTATTGATAAAAATGGAAAGATTTCAGGATTGTCTTAACTTTTTTAAGTTAACTTTATTTGTAAGTTGTGTGTAATTAAAAAACTGAACTGACTTTAATTGGAAAAAATAATACATATTGTTCGCCAACCTTATGAAGAGCCATATCATATCAATTTAATTTTTGAGGCTTCAAATGGACAAAACACAGGACAACTTGAGATTTATGATAATGCTGACCAACTAAAAAAAATAGCTGAGGCTTTAGAAGATTTTCCCCTTAACGGAACAAAACATTTTGTTTGGGAATTAGGCTCAGAAAAACAAAAAGAAAATTTCGCATTTTATTTTAAATGCGAATTTTCACTCTTAAACCACTCAAATGATTGTGTTATAGGAATTAGACTGAATAATAATAAAAATTCGTTATCGAAATTCAATATCCATTGCTCCCCTTCTGAACTGAATAAATTAGGGCAATTATTTCGTGAGTTTTCAAAATTAGAAAAGAAAACTCTTACTTGGTATGGATTTGATGGTGAAGTAAAATAAAGAACTACACACAACACGGTGTCCTATAAAACATAGCTAATAAGTGCTAAATCGAGAGGGTTTGTGCTTATTTATAAAGACCGCCAAATTTTTAATTTGGCTTTTAAAATTGATAAGTTAAAAACAAAATATAAAAATTCGGCTCTGTGCTAATCCGAAAAGTTAGTGTCTTTTTAGACGCTACGTTTCATACACAAACCGATATAAGATATTTAAGGCCTTGTATGACTACAAAAAATTAATTACTTTTTTGCAACATCACTTTATACCATTTCTCTTGTTAATTTACTCAATTATTTGTAAATTGCCTTATGGCAAAACAAATAGACTTACACATTAAAGAGAGTGAATCAGAACTAAAGGCTCTTATGAATGCTCAAAGCA